>CAZHYH010000010.1:0-13337 GCA_964536655.1 uncultured Candidatus Saccharibacteria bacterium | reverse complement strand
CTTTTAATGGCTATAGTAACTATAAAAGATATAATGAATCTGGTATAAATTTGAGCATGATACGGAACAAAGCAAACTTTTTTCCAACTAATGGCTATAGTAACTATAAAAGATATAATGAATCTGGTATAAATTTGAGTACGACATGATACAAAGCAAACTTTTCAGTAAAACCAAAAGAGAAGCGCCAAAAGATGAGGAGGCGATTAACGCTCAGTTGCTTGTGCGTGCCGGTTTTGTTGATAAACTTATGGCCGGAGCTTACAGTTATTTGCCTCTTGGCTTAAGAGTTTTAAACAACATTGCCAACATTGTAAGAGAAGAAATGAATAAATTGGGCAGCGAAGAAATCCTCATGCCCACGCTTCACCCTAAACATATTTGGGAAATAACGAACGGATGGAATTCTATTGATGTGCTTTTTAAGGTAAAAAGCAGAACCGAAAAAGAATACGCTTTGGGACAAAGTGAGGAAGAAGTTGTTACTCCGCTCGTTATGGAAAGGATTAATACCTGGAAGGAACTTCCTTTATCTGTATATCAGATACATTGGAAGTTTAGAGACGAACTTCGAGCTAAGTCCGGACTTCTGCGCGGGCGCGAATTCCTTATGAAAGATATGTACAGTTTCCACGAAACGCAAGAAGATTTTGAAAAATTCTATTTGACCTCAAAAAAAACATACCTTCGTATTTATAAGAGAATGGGGCTTACCGCTAAAGCAACTGAAGCCTCTGGCGGCAATTTCACCAAGAAGATATCGTATGAGTTTATGGTCTTGACCGACGCTGGGGAAGATAACATTCTTTACTGCGGATCTTGCGATTTTTGCGTGAACGTGGAAATTGCGAAAATTGGAGAAGGAGTAAAATGCCCTAAATGCGGCAAAGGTAAATTAACTAAGGCAAAAGCTTCTGAAGTCGGCAATGTCTTTGACTTGGGAGAGAAATACGGCAAGGATTTCAACCTTACTTATCAAGGACGCGAGGGTTCGCGTGAGTACCCGATAATGGGATGCTACGGCATCGGCATCTCCAGGCTTATGGGAGTTATAGTGGAGAAATTTCATGACAGCCAAGGCATTATTTGGCCGGAATCGGTAGCTCCTCTTAAGGTCCACTTAATAGAGCTGGAAGGCAAGGATTCCAAGGTGAAGAAAACCGCCCAAAAAATCTATAAGCTCTTTCTTGATGAAGGGATTGAAGTTTTATATGATGAACGCGACGTTTCCGCTGGGGAGAAGTTTGCGGACGCAGACTTAATAGGCATCCCTTATAGACTCGTGGTTAGTAAGAAAACTGGTACAAAAATTGAAGTCAAAAAACGGAGCGAGAATAAAATTAAATTAATGAGTTATGGGGCTTTTCGACAAATTTTATAAAAATTTAGGCATAGATTTAGGTACGGCTAATTCTCTTATATATCTACAAGGCCAGGGTATCGTTTTAAATGAGCCGACGCTCGTTGCCGTTAATATGAGGACCAACCAAATCTTAGCTATCGGGCACGAGGCCAAGAAAATGCTCGACCGGACTCCGGCGCATATCAGCCTCATTAAACCGCTTATGGCCGGCGTTATTTCGGATTTTGAGATTACTCAAGAAATATTGAAATACTTTCTGGGGAAGGCCAATAAAGGAGGTTTTATCTCGCTCTATCATCTTGCGGCCATAAGCGTACCCACTAACTTAACCGAGGTAGAGCGCAAATCGGTGGAAGATGCCGTCATATCTGCGGGAGTCTCCAAAGTGCTTTTAGTAGAAGAGCCGATTGCTGCCGCTATTGGCGCACGGCTGCCTGTTGAAGAGCCTGCCGCTAATATGGTTATAGACATAGGCGGCGGTACCGCAGAAATCGCCATTATTTCCGTAGGAGGGACTGTCATTTCAAAGAGCCTTAAGGTTGCCGGACAACGATTCAACGAGGATATTATTAGATTCGTAAGAGAGGAGTTTAAGCTTTTAATAGGCGAGCCGACTGCGGAAGATCTGAAAATTCATATAGGTTCGGCAATAAGCATGGACGAAAAGATGGAGATGCCGGCAAGAGGACGCGATATTACTACCGGTCTTCCTAAGGAAATAATTATTAAGGGCGCCCAAGTAAGAACGGCCATTCATCGGTCATTAAAATCTTTAGTTGACGAAATAAAGACTGTTATTGAAGAATCGCCGCCTGAACTTGTCGGTGACATACTTCAAAGAGGGATACATCTTTCCGGGGGAGGCAGCATGCTAAAGGGTCTGGATAAATATATTGAAAAGGAAATTACCGTAAAAACAGATGTAGTTGATGATCCCTTGACTTGCGTGGTGCGCGGACTGGGCATTATAGTTGAAAATTTACCGAAATACGAACCTATTCTCTCTAACCAACAGAAACCCAAGTCGGTTAATATATGATGCGAGTTTTATATAGTTTAATTGTTGTAGCAATTATTTTTTCTTTTATTTTATATGATGATTTTGCCGATTTAAAATTTCGTAGCAGCGCTCTTACGGGAGATATATTGAGTAAACTTATACCGTACGGTGAATTGAGACAAAAAATTTATGAATTGGAAAAAGAGAACGAAATCCTGCGCGCAGAGATTTTTCAAGCGTCTATCAGCTCCTTTGAGGAAGTTAAAGTTTATTCCAGTTATCCGTTTAACAGCCGCAAAGACATAAGCATAGCTGGAGGCAAAGATAAGGGCTTTAGAGAGGGCGATGCCGTAACGTTGGACAATAAGGTGTTTATAGGCAAAATAACAGATGTGATGGATTCCTTGAGTATTGTTAAGACGATTTATGATCCCGGATGGGAAATCGCCGTGCGTATTGGGGAGAAAGAAGTTGATGGTCTTTTAAAAGGAGGGATTAACCCTCAAATAGATTTTATAAAGAATGAGGCGGAGATTAAAGAAGGAGACCTGGTGGTGACCGCGAGTCCGGATCTGCCTTATGGATTGGAGGTAGGTCAAATAAAGTCTATAAAAGATACGCCTGGCGCTCCCTTGAAGGGAGCGGAAGTAATTTTAAAAATACAACTTAACGAATTAAGAAATGTTTCGGTTTATCGCTAGCTTGGGCTTAGTTGCCTTGGCGGCGCTTCTACAACTCACGAATTACGCCTTTATTGCCGGAGTGAAACCAAATTTTACTTTTGTGGCAATTTTAATTTTTGCCCTCATTTATACCGATTGGTTAAAAAGAGCGATTTTAATTTTTATTGCCGCTCTTGTTCTCAAGTTCAATCAAGGAATAGAATTAGAGAACATCTTATTTATTTTAAGTTCCTTGATGGGCATTCTTATAATCGATAAACTTCCATCTTCTAGATTCATAAATTCTATTCTCGCCGTTTTAGCTGCGACTTTATTTATGAATATATTCCACTTCGAAGTTTGGCCGTTATTTAAAGAGATGGCTTACAATATCTTGATTTTTCTTTCTTTTTATGGGATTTACCAATTATGGCATGGCGTATTAGAAAAAAGGCAGTAGATTTTGATGAGGCTATTTCTGACAGCGTCTCACAGGAGTTCGGTTTAAAAGAATTACCCCTAAAAAGCCGCGTGTTTAGGAACGTGCTTGCGGCGACTTTCATAATAGTTGCAGGGTTATCCTTGAAAACCGTATTCTTGGGCGGAATAGAACATGATTATTATTCCAGTCTGGCTGCGGATAATATGAACCAGGAATTTAGAACCATTGCGCCGCGCGGACTCATTACCGATAAGTATGGCAAAGAATTGGTTAGCAACGAACCTATTTTCAATGTCCGGCTCCAAGTACCGGTAATGATAAAGAATAAAGAAAAGGATAAAGTTCTTAAGACGGCCTACGAAGTATTAGGATTGACGAGGGAGGAAATTCTTTCTGCAATTGCTTCAGCCGATCTAGAACGCAATCCCGATGTAACCTTGAAAAGAGATATAGAAGTTAAGCAGGCAATTGACGTGAAAAGTCTGGGGCTTGAATCTCTTTACATTGAAGATGCTTATAAAAGGAAATACATTAGTTCGTCACTGGGCCATCTTATTGGTTTCGTTGGTTTCAGTGAAAATGATAATACTTTAGGCGGAAGAGCCGGGCTCGAGGCTTATTATGACAATATACTAAGAGGTGAGGATGGTAAAAAAGTCGTTTATAAAGATGCCTTAGGCAATATTGAAGGGGTTGAGGTTTTAAGCGAGCCAAAACAAGGCGAAGAATTAAAAACTACCATTGATTATGAATTCCAAGAGTATTTCTATAATCGTTTGCTACAAGGATTAGAATCCTTGGGCAGATCATCCGGTGTAGGCTTGGCTATAAATCCTAAAAATGGCGAAGTATTGGCTCTAGTCAGCCTGCCTAGTTTTGATCCTAATAATGTAGCTAATTCTCTTTCTGGTTCCAACTTACCTTTTTTCAATAGAGCTGTTTCAGGCCTTTATAATCCCGGTTCCACAATTAAACCTATCCACGCGACTGCCGTTTTGGAAGAAGGTGTCGTTTCTCCTACTTTCCAAATATTTTCTGCCGGATATATAGACTTACCCAATCCTTATTTTCCTGATAAGCCGAGCCGTTTTTTGGATTGGAAACCGCACGGCTGGGTTGATGTACATTCTGCTTTGGCGAGGTCTTCAAATGTCTACTTTTATGAAACGGTTGGGGGATTTGAAAATCTGCGGGGTTTAGGCATAGAGAGATTAAAATCATATTGGGAAAAATTCGGTTTTGGCGTATCGGCGGGGATTGATTTGCCGGGAGAAGCGAGTGGTTTCTTGCCCGACCCAGAAGAAAAAGAGAAAAGAACAGGTTCCCCTTGGAGAATAGGAGACACTTATAACGTTGCTATAGGGCAAGGAGACCTACTTCTTACTCCTATCCAACTCCTTGATGCCATAATTGCCATCTCAAATGGCGGTAAAGTGTATGCGCCGCATCTCAAAGTTGGAGAAGAGAAATTACTCCTTGATATTTCTTACTTGGGACGGGATTTTGAAGAAGTGAGAAAAGGCATGGAGGATGCCGTTGCTAAATCATACGGAACTGCTTATCTTTTGTCGGATTTGCCATTAAAGGTCGCTGCGAAAACCGGCAGCGCCCAAACCGCCAATAATACAAAAACAAATGCTTTGTTTGTGGGTTACGGCCCCGCTAAAGACCCACAAGTAGCTATTCTCGTTTTGATAGAAGACGCCAAAGAGGGCAGTTTAAACGCGGTTCCCGTGGCAGAAGACATTTTTCAATGGTATTATAAAAACAGATTAAGATGAAATACAGCGAATTAAGACAAGATTTGGTTTCGGGCGATTGGATTTTAATCGCGCCAGGCAGAGCCAGAAAACCGGAGGAATTTTTAGAAAAAAGGGAAAGGCTCAGAGCGCCTAAGGAAGGGTGTCCCTTTGAGAATCTGGAAGCTGCCGGCGGTGGAGAGATGATTGCGGTATATACTTCCGACTCTACGGTTCCACGAGTCAGCTATCACAAAGATTGGCGGGTACAGTTGATTCCAAATAAATATCCTGCCGTGTTTCATGATGGATTTGCGGCAAAGGAGAAGGAGATTGGCCCATATAAAACCGTATTTGGCGCGGGCTATCACGATTTACTTATAACTAAAGACCATAACGCCAACTTCCCGAGATTAAGCAAAAATGATGCGAATCTTGTTTTTAGAGCTTTCAGGGACAGATACGCAATTTTTCTCGACGATCCGGATGTAGCTTATATTTCTATTTTTCATAATTGGGGACCGAAGGCCGGAGCCTCGGTTTATCATCCTCACTATCAGATGATAGCCTTACCGGTAATTCCTCCTGATGTAGAACACTCTTTAGCCGGTTCAAAACGTTACTTCCAAAAAAACAGACGATGCGTCCACTGCGTTCAATTAGCTTGGGAAAAAAAAGAGAGAAAAAGAATTATTTACGAAAATAATTGTGCCGTAGTTTTTGCTCCGTTTGTTTCTAAATCGGAATTTGAAATTAGAATTTTCCCCAAACAACACTTGCCATTTTTCGAGGATACGCCCGAGAACATAATGGACTGCGTTGTTGAAGCGCTGCAAAAAGCTCTTAAGCTGATGGAAAAATCTTTGAAGGACCCTGATTATAATTTTTTTATTCATACCGCGCCGCTGAATAACAAAAATCGTTTTAGCCATTATCACTGGCACATTGAAATAATACCGAAAATCAATATTCCTGCCGGGTTTGAATTGGGAACCGGCATAGAGATTAATGTCGTTGACCCGGATGAAGCGGCAAAACATATAAGAAAGAGATAACATGAACCTTACTCCGGAATTAATCACTTTTTTGGTTAGTACTTTGCCGGTTAGTGAATTACGCGGAGCTATCCCTCTAGCTATCGGTGTTTATAACTTATCACCCATAACTGCTTTTATTTATGCTACCGCAGGCAATATTATCTCCGTTAGCTTACTGCTATGGTTATTGGAACCTTTATCCAACTATCTAAGTCACCATTTCTATTTTCTGAATCGTTTTTTTGCTTGGCTATTTGAGAAAACAAGGAGAAGGCATAATCATCATTTTGAAATTTGGGGAAGTCTAGCTTTAATCGCTTTCGTGGCTATTCCCTTGCCAATGACCGGTGGCTGGAGCGGAGCGGTGGCAGCATTTGTATTTGGTATTCCTTTCAAGGAAGCTTTGCCTTTAATAATTACCGGGATTATCATTGCAGGCTTTATTGTTACTTTGGCCAGTATGGGAATTTTAGCGATTCAATATCAATTATAAATAAGATATGAATCAGAAAAAACTGATTGTTGCCAATTGGAAATCAAATCCTAATGACTTAGCCTCGGCGGTAAAGCTCGCCAAAGCTATCGATGAGAAGAACGTGGTAATAGCTCCGCCTTTTCCTTTTTTACCGGCAGTCTACAAGCAGCTTAAAAAATCGGCTTTGGGTGCCCAGGACCTTTTTTGGGCAGACGGTCCTTACACCGGCGAAGTATCAGCCGAAGATTTGAAAATCCTAAAAGTAAAATATGTAATTATCGGCCACTCCGAAAGAAGAAAAAACCTTAAGGAAACCGATGAGATGATAAATCTTAAACTTGGAGCGGCGCTAAAGTCAGGATTAAAAGCAGTGCTTTGCGTTGGCGAATCTGTCGCAACCCGTAAAAAGGGAATTAAAGAAGCTAAAAAGTTTGTAAAAAAACAATTAGTCGCCGATTTAAAATCTCTAAAAACTAACAGCTATAAACTACAAACTAATCTCATTGTTGCCTATGAACCTATTTGGGCCATAAGCACGGAGAAGGGAAGTAAACCTGACACGCCGGAAGACGCCGTAGAAATGATTAAATTTATAAAAGGAATCCTATATTCTAAATTCCATATTCTAAATCCTAAAGTGTTGTACGGTGGCTCTGTAACAGCAAAAAATGCTAGAAGTTTCTTGGAAAGAAAGGAAATAAATGGCGCTCTCGTTGGCGGGGCAAGTCTTCTTCCGCTTGAATTCCGTAAGGTAATTAATGTTATAATCTAACTACTATGAAACCAGTAAATTTAAACCAGATATTAAAGGACGCGCTTCTCGTCGTTGTTATTGTGGTGGTTGTTCTTGGCGGTAACTTAGCTTTAAAATGGAGCGATTCGCTTTATCCTTCTAGAACCATCGTAGTAAGCGGAGATGGCAAAGCCACCGTAACGCCCGATATCGCTAAACTCTCTTTTTCTGTGGTTTCGGAAGGCCCAGATCCAACGGTATTACAATCCGACAACTCTAAGAAAATGACTGCGGCTATTAACTTTATTAAAGGCAAGGGTGTGGACGCTAAAGATATCAAAACTACAAATTATAATCTTTCACCGCGTTACGAATATGATGAAGCAAAAAGACAATCTTTTATCACTGGCTACACTCTCACTCAAACTGCTTCAGTAAAAGTTCGTGATCTCGGCAAAGTGGCAGAAATTCTGGGCGGGCTATCCGATTTGGGCGTAAACGATATAGGCTCTGTGAGTTTCGAAGTTGAGGAGCCCGATAAATATCTAGCCGAAGCAAGAGTTGAGGCTTTCAATAAAGCCAGTGAGAAAGCTCGGCAAATGGCTTCCTTAAACGGAATAAGAATAAAGCGCGTGGTTAATTTTTCAGAATACCAGAGCGGACCAATTTCCTATAGGTCTCTTGAGTTAGCGAGTAAAGGCGGTGGGGATACAATGTTGCCTGTGCCTCCAATAGAGCCGGGAACGGAAGAGATAACAATCCAAGTAAGCGTAACCTATGAAATTGAATAAGACCGTATTAAAGATATTTATAATAATTTTTGCGTTGATAATGATAATTTCGCTTAGCTTTCCATTTTTATTATGACCTCTCCTCTTGTCGCGCAGTTTTCTAAGTTTGTTATTGTCGGACTGCTGAATACCGCGATAGACTTCGGAGTACTTAATTTACTAAGTTTTCTAACTGGCGTATATTCCGGCGCGGCGCTTATCGCTTTAAATAGCGTTGCTTTTCTTGCTGCAGTAACTAACAGCTATTTTTTGAATAAATACTGGACTTTTGCCGCTAAGGATGGCGCGCGAACAACCGAAATATCTAAGTTCTTAATAATCAGTTTTATAGGATTAGGAATAAACAACGCTATTGTATACGGCGTCACAACATTCATGGCGCTGCCTTTAGGGAGAATAGGGCCCGCGCTTTTAGAAAACCTTGCTAAGATGGCGGCTACGGGGGTTTCCCTCATCTGGAATTTCATAGGTTATAAATTCTTCGTTTTTAAGAAATAAGAGTTTAAAGCTTATTGACTTTTGCCGGTTTTTGAGCTATAATCCTTTTTAGAGTGAGTGAAGAGTAGTCCTTGACGATTTATCGGCCAAGGATTGCCCTCTTTATTTGTTGGCTAAACCCCCTCTTCGGAGGGGGTTTAGATTTTTATGTTATAATTTAGTCCGATGACCATACTCCTGCGTATTAATCTTGATATTGAAGGGAACCGGCCGGAAAAATCTCTGCGTTTTTCAAGGGCGGTGGAAACGATAAAAAAGCTTTCTAAAAATGATAAAGTGGTTATTCTTAGCCACTATGGCAGACCAAACGGCTTCGATTCTAAATTGAGTTTGAAGAAATTTCGGCGCCCGTTAGAAAAAGCTTTAGGAAACAAAATTGTCTTTATTCCAATAAGTCAGATTAATAAAGCGAGCAGCAACATTAAGAAATCCGGAGCCGGTTCTATTTTTCTGCTGGATAATTTGAGATTCGTAAATGGCGAAACCAAGAACAGCGTTGAATTTTCAAAACTTCTGGCTGGTTTGGGCGATAAGTATATTAATGATGATTTCGCCACGAGTCATAGAGCCGACGCCTCTACGGTTGAAATTGCCAAATTCTTGCCCAGTCAGCCTGGAGATAACCTAATAAGAGAAATTAAAGCTTTAAAGAAAATTTCCCGCTCTAGAAAGCCTTTTGTTCTAATTATAGGCGGAGTCAAAATATCCGATAAAGCGGGGGTTATCAAAAATCTAATATCTAAAATTGATTTTATCCTTCTGGGCGGCGGTCCGGCTAACACGTTTTTAAAAGCGAGAGGCGCAGATATAGGACAATCTATTTTTGAAAAGGAGATGATAGGAGAGGTTAGAAAACTCTCTCGCAATAAAAAAATCATAGTTCCTGAAGATTCTGTTTGGTCAAACAATGCAATACTGGATATCGGTCCCAAAACCGCTAAAAATTATTCAGCTATAATACAGAAAGCCAACACTATAGTTTGGAGCGGTCCGATGGGATTGTTTGAAAATCCAAAATTCGCTAAAGGCACTAAGTCCATTTGGCAGGCTGTTATGCATAACAGGCAGGCGACAAGTGTAGTGGGCGGTGGAGAAACCTTGGCCTCTCTTAAGCTTGTTTATAAAAATCACAAAGTAAATAAAAATATCTGTTTATTAACTGGCGGGGGAGCAATGCTTTATTTCCTTGCAGGCAAAAAACTCCCTGCTTTGGTTGCGCTCAAAATACAGAAAAACAATTCCACCTCGGCGAGGCGAGACAGGCAGAGAACAAACCCGCCTAGCCGAAGCTGATTTATAAAAATAAAAGTATACCCCGTTACTCTCTTGCGTAAGATAATGAAAATTATCTCAAGGTGATAATTTTGATATATCCAAATCTTTGGTATTCAAAAAACCTTGTTTCTTGAGAGTAACGGGGTATACTATAATACTGATCAGCACTATAGTATACCAGGTAGTGAAAACTCGATTGGTTTGCCGAAGGCAAACAAAAGGGTTTTTACGAGAGGCAAGGATATTCAAGAAAAAACGGCAAATCTACCAAAAAGTTATGAATGTTATCAATAATAAATAATCGAGTTTCTACTACCTGGTATACTAAGTTTAAAAATGGGGGAATTAAAGAAAATAATTATAAATACTGACGGCGGGGCGAGAGGTAATCCTGGACCGGCAGCCATAGGCGTTGTTATCGTCATGGGAAACGGCACGAAAGAGTACGCGGAGATGATAAATAATACTACCAACAACATCGCCGAGTACAAAGCCGTCATTTTCGCTCTTAAAAAAGCTAAGCAGTTAATAGGCAAAAAGAACACTAAACTGAAAGAGCTTGAGGTCCGCACCGACAGCGAGCTTTTAACCAAACAATTAAATGGCTCCTATAAAATTAAGGACAAGAATCTTGGACTTCTATTCATAGAAGTCTGGAATCTTATGCAAGACTTCAAAAAAGTAACTATTATCCATGTTCCACGAGAAAATAACAGGGGAGCGGATAAATTGGTAAATCAAACTTTGGACACGCTGTTTTAAGCCAAACAAGTTGACAAACACCTCCTTTTATGGTATAAAGAAAATACTCTGTTCTTTTAGGGTTCTAAGAATGGAGTTTAGGAAAGGTCGATTACCCTAGTTGTCAGTTAATCATGTCGGCCTATCCTAAACTCCGTAAAGGAGACTAAGGAAAGGCTGCCAACACTCATATGGAAAAGTTCTTCCATTCCCGCATCGCCCAGGTTATCTCCGGCGTCATCGTCGGTTTTGCCCTCGGCATTGCCTTAAAGAATGCCATCTTGGCATTCATCGGGCCGAAGCTCTTTGTAGTTTTGACGAGCGGTATGGGACTCTTCGTAGTCTTAACCATCGTGGTTTTTGCCATCATCGTGTGGTCCACGATATACGCTCGTTTGACCCGTGGGTTCCAACAGGGTCACAACAATCAATAGGAGGTATTGATTGAACAGTTCTTTCCGCGTGATTAGTCACGCCAAAGGGACTTCGGTCCCAAAATCAGGCGGCGCCTCAATGAGGATCGCCGCCTTTTTCATTGTTTGTTTTCTGCGAAGCAGAAACTACAAACAATAGAACCCCGCACTAACTTTGCCGTTTATAAAAATTAAACTATTTTAATAAGGAAAATATCTAAATTTAAGGCAAAGTGCGTGTGCCGAATAGGCGCGTCCCTTAATTGGCGAAGCGCTTTGCCGTTGAAATACCTGCAAAGTTAGTGCGGGGTCTTTCTATTGAAATAATCTACATTTTGTGGTATAAACAACTTCGGCAATTCAGATAGTAGCTCTATCGATTCTAATAAATATCTTTTACGACAGTTCTTTATATTTTCTAGAATTTGATAGAGAGGAAAGTCCGGACACCCGCCAATTTTGTTCGATCCGCCAACTGGCGGAGAGAATACAAAATTGAGCGCCCCGAGCTTGTCGAGGGGCAATCCTTCGACTCCGCTCAGGCCTTCGGCTCTGAGAGATCTCAGGCTCGAAGAGATACTCAAAATTGTAATCTCGCTTTGCTCGAACGATTTTGGTAACAGTAACGGCTAACAGCCGTCGTTCGAAAGAATCGAGGTGCGAACAGAAACGCCCCGAGGCGAAAGCCGAGGGAAGACCCAATCCTAACGTAGACGGTCTAACTCTGCCATAAGGATCAAAAAGCAGAGATGAAACGGCTAAATCCTTACCGGGTGCAAGGTCGTACTCCAGTGCTTCGCACTGGGAATGTCAAATTTCAAAGCTCAAATGTCAAGTAATTTTGATATTTGGATTTTGTCATTTGGATTTCCAATGCGGAGCATTGGTTTGTGCCGCTTGAGCTTGAGAGTAATCGATGCCAGAGCACTAAAATAAAATTTTAGTGCTCGGTCGAGCACATAATTTATGTGCTTGAGCCCAGATAAATTACTATCACTGGTTTTGTCTGTCGTAGACAGTTACAAAACCGAGTGTCCTGAGCAGTGTCGAAGGACTACCCTTCGATAAAACTCAGGGTTCTCGATTTTGCGATGTCTTCGACAGGCAAAATCGGAACAGAATCCGGCTTATGAATTGCCCAACCCCGCCAGAAAATATTCTGGCGGGGTTTTAAATTATAAATTATATCAGCATACTATAAATGCTGAATTACGCGGAGTTTCATTTTTCGAATTCTCTTGCCGAATCTCTATAAGAACAAAAATCACAGCCTGGAGACGACTCGGGCAAAACATCGCTCATAAGACAGTCGTGGATGAGAGATATAGTTTGCTCTATCCATTTATCATTTCCTTTATATGGCAGTATAACCACATCAAACTCTAATTTCCCATCAAACGCTTTCTTGTCGGTATCGCCGTTGCAGTAAACGAAATAGCCGGTGTCGTTAACTTTGAAATTATTCTTTCTAAAAAGCCACTGGTAGATTTCCATCTGCCGCTTATAGCTTTCCTGCCAATCGGCATCCAAGTTAACTGTTCCATTTTTAGAGGTAGCTTTGTAATCCACTATGCTTAACTTGCCATCTTTACCTACCCAGACATCGTCTACCCCTCCGGTTATAATTAAGTTGGTTTCCGAATGGAGATATTGTATGCCACCTCCCAAAGAATCTCTCCACTCATTCATCTTTTCATGTCTAAAAGGCACTAGGTCCAATCCGTAACTTTCCATGAGAGGATGAGTAGTGCCTTCGGCACGGTGCATATCAAATTCTTTCTTCAAGAGCGTATCTACGGCGGAATTCAAACTGAAAGGGAAACCGGGAGGTTGAGAAACTCCGAGACGCCTATCTAAATAAAAACAGCGCGCGCATTTCAAAAACAAGTCAATCTTACTTCTGCTTAACTTATAGGGAACTCTAGACTCGGGGTCAAAAAGATTTCTTTTTCTTCTAGGGTTATAAAATTCTGACATTTACTTAAGTTTACTACTAATTAAAACTAATTTCTTCTCTCTGTCTTCATTTTTTTTCTCAATGAGAAGGGTCAGAGTTTTCGAGCTTTGCGAGAAAACGTAGACTCTGAATTTTGAGCGAAGCGAAAAATGAAGAGCTGCCGGGCAGGGACTCGAACCCCGATACTATGCTCCAGAGGCATATGTCCTAC
>CAZHYH010000009.1:0-13482 GCA_964536655.1 uncultured Candidatus Saccharibacteria bacterium | reverse complement strand
CTACGAATCCTCCGCCTGGACGTATTTCCGAAGGATTCTCAAAAATCATCACAAAATGAGTCGCTCCCGGCTTTTCCAAAAGACCTATAAGAGCGTCTAAGCCATTAATCAGTCTATCGGCTTGTACGCTCAAGGCCAAGTATTCATCGCTAACAGGGAGAGACTGCGCCCCGAAACGAGAATCCTTGTTTCTTAGGTCGTTTACTGTACTATCTATGGCTAAAATGTCAGTCTTTAAACTTTTAAGTAGATTAGTAAATTCCTCGCCTTCCCCGCCAAAAAGCATTTTAAATCCTTCTACTTTTAGCACGCCCATACTCTCATTCACGCTCCTTAATCTCATCGTGAGATCGTGTACTTGGGATATGGTTTTAGGTATCTCGCTAAGAATCGGGAAGATGCTGAAAAGACTGGCTCGACTCTGAAGCTCGGTGATTTCTTCCTCTGCGGATTTGAGTGATAAATCAGCGCTGTCGTTTTCCAAGTTGACTAAACTGCTAGCCGCTGATTTCAGATTCTCATAGATGGATGAGGCCGAAAGAAAAGCATTGTTTTTGAAGTTCCACAAATACCAGCCAAAGCCGAGAGCCGCTGTTAACACAATCACGAGCGCAATTAGTACCGCCTTTCTCCAAAACCGGAAGCTGCTGCTCTTTATAACCAGAGGGTCTCCGGCTTTCGGTTTGAATAAGTTCTTGGTTTCACGAGAAGCAGGCGCCGTCCTCATCGCTCGCGCGCGCGGCTGCTTAATATCAGACATAACTGGATGAATGTTTTTCTTTGAAGAAGGCTTCATCGTTCAGTCTAAGTATACAGTATAGAGTACGCGGTATGTAGTAAATATATAAATCTTAAAGATAAAATCTTAAATCCCAAATCTACATCTTAAAATTAAAAAATTTAAGATTTCAATTGTAAATTTGAGATTTTAGTTTTGAGATTTGATTTATAACTTAAACTGCCGTCGGGTCGAAAAATAGTATAAGAAATGTTTTGAAGAGTATTTTCACGTCCATCCACAAGGAAATATGCTTAGTATAGAAATCATCAAATTCAAGCTCTCTTAAAAACGGCAGGCTCGAGGCGCCGCTTATTTGAGACAAACCGGTTACACCGGCTCTCGCTTGCGGCAGATGCTTATATTTATCCGGATAGTGAATAATTTCTTCCGGCTCGTGAGGCCTCGGTCCCACCAAAGATAATTCGCCCTTCAAAACATTCAAGAGTTGAGGAAATTCATCAACTCTGAATTTGCGCAACAATCGGCCAGTACGAGTTATCCTCGGATCTTTCCTGATTTTAAAAAACGGGCCGTCCTTCCTCTCATTTAAAGAAAGAAGATTCTTTTTCTGTTCGCGCGCCCCTAAAACCATGGAACGGAATTTATAGACCAAAATCTCCTTTCCGTCGGAAACCCTCGGAAGTTTCACGAAAACTGGTCCTTTATCTTCCAACTTTATCGCCGCGGCTATAAACGGTAAAAGCGGCAAAATTAAAACAAGCCCCAAGATGGCGCCGAAGATATCAGAGAATCGTTTCCAAATTGGATAATTCACGCCCAGTAGTAGAAACTCGATTGCGTTTCACGACTATTACACATTAAATAAATATAAGTCATATGATATATTACTATATAATCTGCCTGAAGTTGAGTAATCGAGTTTCACTACCGGGCAGGTGTAAAATAAAACCATAAATAATGAAAGTTGCGCTTGTTCACGATTATCTTAATCAGTTCGGCGGAGCAGAAAGAGTGCTTGAGACGCTTCTGGAAATTTTTCCGGAAGCGCCAATCTACACTTTATTCTACGATCAAGAACTCTTAAACGGCCGCTTTCGCGACCGTACCATTAAGACGAGTTTTTTGGATAAACCTTTTATCCGCCGCCATCATCGTTTTTTCATACCTCTTATGCCCAAAGCCGCGGAAAATTTGAATTTAAATGAAGAATATGATCTTATAATCTCCGATTCCGCCGGTTTTGGTAAAGGCGTAAGCTATAAAAAAGGCGCGCATATTGCTTATTTACATACGCCTTTGCGCTATGCCTGGGAACCGGAATTGTATTTAGAAACCCTGTTTCCCAAGCCGCTTATAAAACTCGTTTCACCAATTATTCAATACTTGCGCAGATGGGACAAGGCGGCGGCTCAAAAACCGGATATAGTTTTAGCCAATTCTAAATTTACCGCTCAAAAAATAAAAAGTTTCTACGAGAGAGATGCCGAAGTTCTTTACCCGCCCGTAGACACTGAAGTCTTTTTCCCGGATAAGAAAAGAAAGAAAAACAGGCAGAACTACTTCTTAGCTTTCGGAAGAATAGTTCACTTTAAACGGTTTGATCTGATAGTCGAAACTTTTAATGAGTTAGAGTTGCCGATTAAGATAATAGGTTCGGGGCCGGAAGAAGAAAGCGTGAAAAGATTAATCAGGTCCCGGCATATTGAGATGATTCCTGAAATCAAAGATGAGAGCAGGTTGAGGGAAATAATTAATGGAGCGGAAGCGGTAATTTTCCCTCAAATCGAAGATTTTGGGCTCGTTGCCGCCGAATCAATCGCTTGCGGCACGCCGGTTATAGCTTATGGGAAAGGTGGCGCCCTAGAAATAATTCAGGAAGGCAAAACCGGCCTATTTTTCGAAAAACAAACTCCGGAAGATTTAGCCGCCGTCATTTCTAAATTCATGAAGATGGAATTTAAGAGAGATAAAATAACTGAAAGCGCTAAGAAATTTTCTAAGGAATCATTTACTAAAAATTTAAAGCGAATTATCGACTCTCTCCGCCCATGTAGAGCTTAGGCAGTGTTACTTATATATCCATTTAGTACGTTGAGTTGACAAAATAATGTTTATATTGTATAATAAACGTACTCAATAAAGGGTCGTTGTTTAACAATTAATCGCGTCTGTTCGGAATACATACGAACAGCGTCAAATATTATGAAGCGAGAAAAAACCATTCGCGATAGATGGTGGTATATACGCAGACAGATAGAAGCTAATCACCGATATCCCGTAAATCCCCTCCAGTGGAGCGTATTAATTAGAGAAGTTATCGATAATAAAAAGAAACTTCCTGCTAAATACAAGTTCCCTATGATTTTCACGATTATCGAAGGCTTTAAAAAGCTTCCGCTAGCTAAGGTAAAGTTGGGATATTTATCCACAGTATATGACGATGCTTCCGTAAGGCGGCATCAAGGATACGGCAGAAAAGCTCGAATCATGGAAAGAGCATTCGGCGAGTTAGCAATGATAGCAGAGAGCAAAATCTATAAAAAACTGCAAAAAGACGGCCAGGCAAGGCCAGGGCCACAAGTACGGGTACCCGTACAGACAGAACTACCGCTCGAGGTATATTCCGCTTCATCTACGCCAAAGAGAGCTTAATACAAAAGCTCTCTTTTTATATTTGACTATACAGCCATAATATTGTATTATAATCCTCACGTTTGGGGCATAATCAAAAGTCGAATGCCTCAATGGATCTTTAATAAATTAATTAATGTCTTAAAACTTCTATGTTTAAATCCATGAAGGCAAAATTATTGCCTATAAGGACTGCTTTGTTCATCAAGAAACGGATAAGATGCATGGCTCTGAAGAAAAACAAAAATTTGGAAGCTTGGCTTAAAGTCTGGCGGGATGTTCAAAAACTGCCCGCAACCTACGGAGACAAGATGGAATGGGATGTTTTCCGAGGAATGAAGGAAATTCCCTTCACCTTTGAAGACGGTCACCGTCTTTTCAACGAAGGTCTATGTAAAGGCTTAGGCAGAAAGGCCATGTGGTTAGGAGCTTGTCTCGCATCGAACGCCATTCAAAGAAAGAAAAAAGAAGTGACGCGATGCCGGAATATCTTAAATCTGATGTTCCAAACTCTAAATCCGCACAGAGAAGATGAGCTCTCCAAAGATGACAAGCTGGCAGTTAAAATCATTAATGGCAGCTTCGCTAAAATGGAAGCAATGTTAAGAAAGTAGTTAGAAAAAACTCGTGAGCTTTGCCCACGAGTTTTTTATTTATTGAGTTGACAAAATATTAATATTATGGTAATTTAATGCGCAAAGGTCGTTCGTTTATAAATTAATAATAATTTACCAACCGAGGCTGCGGCTAAGGTTAGTAAGTATTTTTTATGCACTGCGAAAAATGCTGGCAATACACGGAAGAAGCCAAATGGCTTCAAGAGAAATCCAATCAAAAACTATGCGATTGGAGTAATTTCCTCGTGGAACTGCCTTCTAACTTATCGAAAGTCTGTGAAGATAATGCAAGAGAGTATGTCTGGCACACCTTAAACGATGCGCCTAGCGACAAGTTTCCTTTTAAGGAGTGGTGGGAATTCCTGAATGACAGCATCTGCAGTCACGGAGTAAGATTCACAGAACTCGCTCTCCAAAAAATGGAAGACACCGCCGAAACCGAAGAAGATCGCTTGAACTACCAAAAGGTGGCACAGGGTCTGCAAGAAAGATTGGGAAAAGGCGCCAAACAAAGAGTAATCGTGCATATCTAGACGCGAAAGACCTGGGGAGAATCCTTGGGTCTTTTAAGTTTGGTTTTAAAACGTTTGACAAAAAGACGATTATATAGTACTGTTTTCAGTACAACCATCGAGGGATTTATCTCTTGTTGGACCGTAAAGGTCGAACCAAGAGCGAATCCCCCGGGTTCGCTCCTTTATAAATTAATAAACTCATAGGTATAGACATTTGCTATCAAAAACAAATGCCTATGCACTTAACTTATGTACAACAATTCTAAAGATGGAGTTACTTTGTACAATCTTAAGGAAAAGGCTGATCAACTAGCTAAAAGTGATCGCTGGGAACCGTATGAATATCTCGACACTTGTATGAAACTGCAATTCTTTCCAGCGCAGTTTACCTTGTGTCAAAAGCTGGTAAAGCGGGCTTACACGGTCCTAAAGCGGGATAATGGTGCCGACTTTGAAACTTACAGACTTCTCTACGATGCAGGAATTGAATTCTTGATGAAGGATCCAAAAAACGGCGATTCCGAAGTAGTAGAGTTTGCTTTCAAGAAAATGAAAGAGACCAAATATAAGAGAAAACACATGCGAATTATATTTGAGTCGTGGTGTGAGTTAAAAAAGTTTAGGTGCCTAGCAAAAAGGTTGCCTTGATAATAATAAAAGAGCGTTTCCTAAACGCTCTTTTTAGTCTCCAGCAAAGACTTGACAAACTTAATATTATGTGTTAGCCTAATATTACTTGAGGTATTAACTAACGGTCGAATATCTCAATCGGTAGTTACTTTAATAATTAAATTAATCTCAATTATATGAATGAAGTAATTCTTCTTCCATCCCCTATCTCTAAGGTTAAAGAGAACGTTAATCCTAGAAAGCTACTTTATAAAAACTTGGCGCACGTCATCATAAATGGCGGCACACCAAAAGATTACCAAGCGGCGTACTACGAGATACCAGGCTTTATGGGAAACCTTAGGGCAACATTTGTAGAGCGAATTTTAAGAAAAGCTCGCCAAGAAAGCTGGCAAGTTAGCCAGCTTGAAGAAGTGATGTCGGCACTGAACCAGATGTAAAACTAGTTAGAAAGAATAGCATCCACTAAAAGGGTGCTATTTTATTTGCCGTGGCATTTCTTGAATTTCTTGCCGCTTCCGCAAGGACAGGGATCATTACGGCCCACATCCTTAAACTCAACGCTTCTTGGTGCCGGTGCCGCCGAAGGACTTTCTTCTTTAATCTTCTCTATTTTAAATATATTATTAAAAACCCACGCTTCAAAATGATTCATCATGGCATCAAATAAAATCTTGCTTTCCCTGCGGTACTCAACCAGCGGATCCTTTTGCCCGTAAGCGCGAAGACGCACCGATTCAACGAGGTCTTCAATATCTTCAAGATGGTTCATCCACAAGAAGTCTAAAACGGCTAAAATTTGCCTTTTTGCTACGTTAAAATTTTCATACTTTTGAATTCTCTCATGTACAACTCTTCTCACTTCTTCAATATTTTGAGCTTCAATACCGGCTTCTTTCATAATTTTTGCCAAATCTTCCGAAGGAATCTCTGCCTTTTCCAAGCTATCCGTGTAGCTTGTAAGTATTTCTTCGATAAGCCCTCTTAACTCTTCTTTATTAGCAACGGTTAATATCCTCTGCCTCCTGCCGTAGAAATTAAGCCTTTGTTTATTTAAAACATCATCGTAATCAAGGAGATGTTTTCGAGCATCAAAGTTAAATCCTTCTATCTTGCTTTGAGCTTGAGCTACGGCGCGCGAAACCATTTTATTCTCTATAGGCATATCCTCGGGCAAATTAAAACGCTCCATAAGTCTTTTTATGCCGTCACCGCCAAATATACGCAATAAATCATCGTCCAATGACAAGAAAAATTGGGATGAGCCCGGATCGCCCTGCCTGCCTGCGCGACCGCGAAGCTGGTTATCTATGCGCCTGGCTTCGTGCCTCTCGGTTCCGATAACATGCAGTCCTCCCAAATTTCTCACTTTCTCTCCGTCTTTAAGATCGGGAGGATTACCGCCTAAGATAATATCCACTCCTCTTCCGGCCATATTAGTAGCCAAAGTCACCCCGCTCCATCTGCCGGCTTGAGCGATAATAGCGCCTTCCCTTTCGTGATTTTTGGCGTTTAAAATCTCATGCCTCACGCCCTCTTCTTTAAGATATTTAGACAGTATTTCGTTTTTTTCTATGGAAACTGTGCCAATCAAGACTGGCTGGCCGGCTTCGTTTCTTCTTTTTGTTTCTTTAGCTACGGCGCGATATTTGGCATCCGGCGTCTTATAAATCGTATCCGGCAAATTATTTCTCACAAGCGGCTTATTCGGCGCAATGCTGACCACTTCCAAACCGTAGACTTTATGAAATTCTTCGGCAGAAGTTTGGGCAGTACCGGTCATGCCGGCTATTTTTTTATAAAGACGAAAATAATTTTGCAATGTGATCTGGGCCAGAGTCCTTGTTTCATCTTCGACTCTTACGTTCTGCCCCTTTATGTCCTCTTTCGCCTCAACCGCCTGATGTATACCCAATGACCACCGCCTGCCGGGCATCAATCTACCGGTAAACTGGTCAACTATGATAACTTCGCCGTCACGGACCACATAATCTTTATCCTTGAGAAAAAGGGCTTTAGCTTTCAAACTGGCTTCCAAGTAGTGAACCAGCCTTAAATTTTCCGTCGCATAGATATTTTTGACGCTCGTCATCGCCTCAATCTTGTTTATGCCAGCTTCGGTAATCTCCACAGATCTCAACTTCTCATCAATTGTATAATCCTCTCCCTCTTTTAACCGATCAACTGCTCTAGCAAATGTTCTGTAAAATTCCGACGATTCTCTGTCTGCCACAGAAATGATTAAGGGTGTTCGCGCTTCATCTATCAAAATAGAGTCTACTTCGTCGATAATAGCAAAGTTCAATTCGCGCTGTACTTGATGGGTTAAGTCTTGCGCCAAATTATCTCGTAAATAGTCAAACCCGAATTCGTGGTTCGTGCCGTAAGTTATATCCGCCAAATATGCTTCTCTGCGAGATACGGGGCGCAAAAACTCTTCCTGCACCAAGAAGGCTCCGGTAGTATCGCGTTCTTTATCTATCAATACCTCTCCTTCCTTGGAAATATGCCAATTAGGATCGTAAATATAAGCTCCGTCATGGACTAAACAAGCTACGCTAAGACCTAAAAAATTATAGATCTGTCCCATCCAGACGGTATCTCTTTTAGCAAGGTAATCATTAACAGTGATAACGTGTACTCCTTTCCCTGAAAGAGAATTTAAATATATAGGCGCGGTAGCGGCGAGTGTTTTACCTTCTCCCGTGATCATCTCGGCAATCTGCCCGCGATGCAAAACTATCCCTCCCCATAACTGGACATCATAATGACGCTGCCCCAAAGTGCGTTTGGAAGCCTCTCTTATAAGCGCGAAAGCTTTAGGCAAGAGTTCGTCAAGTTCTGTTCCTTTTTCTGCCAATTCTTTTAAAGACTTGCTTTCTCCTTTAAGCGCCTCATCTGAAAGATCTTTTACGGTTGTTTCGATGCTCGTAATTTCGTCTATTTCTTGAGGATGCGAACTGTTAGGGGCAAAAAATTTCCCCAATAAATCTGAAAGTGACATTTAAAATTATTTCTCTTTGTACTTTTCTATCTCGCGTCTTAACTTATCCTTCACGGCATCAATAGCAGCTCTTACGTCCACATCATCTTTTTCCGCCCTCAATACCCCGCTCGGCAAATCAAGATTTACATCCACGTGGTAGACGTTTCCTTGCTTATGATGGTGAGTAGCTCTAGCTACTTCTACCCTAGCCCGAACCGCGCCCGAATCCATTGCGGAAAGAAACTTTTCCAAGACGCCAATCTTTTTCTCAATATAGATTTTCAGGGGTTCGGTTAAATCTAAGTTAGTTGCCTTAATGATTACTTTCATGACTCCCATTATAAAATGGATAATCATAAACGGCAAACCGAGCACTCAAAGCCTTGAATGCTCGGTTCCGGTCGCGAAAAGTATTTGTTATCTCTTTCTCCTCTTGGCGCTCTTCTTAGAAACTTTCTTCGCAGCGCTCTTTTTTGCGGCCTTCCTTTTCTTTGCCATTAGTTTATTGCTTATGATTGGTCTGCCGACCACCAAACCAATTTTCATTTTTGAAAACTTTACTCCTTGCTTTTAGTTTAGTACAAATGAGTTATAAAGACTACTGTGGATAACTTCCATTGTTGTTTGCGAGGTCATTTTTGACCGAGTAATCACAACAATGAGAACCGAGCGCTTCAGTATGGTCTATCCAAAATATTTTTATGAATAGTCATTTTACCAGTAATCCTATAAAAGTTTTGTAAATCGTACTGAGTGCTCGGTACTAAACTTTGTAACTGAAATTCCTTCGCTTTCAGCTCGGATTTTCAGACAAAATTTGTATTTCTTCTTCAAGTCCAACACCAAATTTATCGAGAACTTCATCTTTTACCAACTCAATCAAATTTTTGACGTCTTTCGAGGTCGCTCCTAAAACGTTTACTATAAAATTAGGATGCTTAGGAGATATCATCGCTCCTCCGTAAGACACGCCCTTCAAGCCTGCTTCAGAAATTAGAAACGCCGTAGGAATAACCGGAAAAGGGTCCTGTTTTATGACGTTCGTAAACCGTTCTAAATCCAATTTTGGAAACTTAGATATCGCAACGTTCTTAAATATGCTGCCTACGTTAGGATATTCCATTGGATACCTCTCATGCCGATAGTTTATTTTATCTTGAACGGCCGACTTAATGGCATTCACGTTTCCTCGAGATAGCTTAAGCTTAGCCTCGACTATGATTTCTTTGACGCCTTCCTTAAAAATACTGGTTCTATAGCCAAAAACACATTCTGCGTCGCTCCTTTTTATAGTATTTAAAGTAGAGGTGTTTAAACTAACTACTTCTTTGATGACGTCTTTTATTTCTCCGCCGAAAGCGCCGGCATTACCACGGATAGCGCCGCCGAAAGTACCGGGCAATCCGCCGGCCCATTCAAGTCCAGAAAGCCCATGTAAAACTGCAAAATCTATAAGCTCGGACATCAAAACCCCCGCACCAGCTTTTATTTCTTCTCCTTCGATGGTTAAATTTTTTATAGATGGTTTTAAGATCAGCCCATCGAAACCTTTGTCACTCCACAAGATGTTCGTACCACCTCCTAAAATAAAAAATGGCAGGGATCGCAAGTTAGCTTCGGCTACAGATTCGATCAAATCATCTGTATCTCTCGCTTCTTTGAAAAACTTTGCCTCTCCCCCTATCTTAAAACTGCCTAAATTTTTGAGCTTTATTCGTTCCTGGAAAAACATTAGTTAAAGGGGCGGCAGTGGTGACCTCCTATACTTATTTGTTGTTAAGTGAGTGCTCTTCCTGCCGCCCGAACTTATTCTACCAACATTCTAAATATTACTCCAGATTATGACCTCATCCCAGTCAAACTCCCTAAAGGTCGTTTTATGGATAAACTCCGTAAGATTTTTTGTAACAGCCACGGGTTTGAACTCTGTAAGCGAAGCATTTAAGCCTAAGGCTACCTCCTGGGCTTGATAAGGAGTGGGGGCGGAAACCAACACTCTGAAATTAACCAACTTCCTACTCTTTTTAGCCACGACTATAAGCTGGATAACCGCTCCTTCTCCAACTTCGTTTATCCGAGAAAAATCGATTGTGTTCAAGTCAACCGCCGATAAGCCGGAGCTTTTCAAATAGAATCCTAAATGAGACCCTTGAGAATGGTAGATATTATAATCGCTTGCCTCCTCGAAATTGAACTTTGCTTTAATAGCTTTAATAAGCGCTTTGGGCACGGCTAAGTAATAATGAGTTCCCTTACCAAGGTGATGAACAGCTATTTCGAAAACAAACGGCACAGGAATGTCTTTTATAAAGTCATTAAATCCAGAATTTTTTCCGCCAGGGGCGGATCCGCCTTTGGCGGAAAAGAAAACGGCAGGCACTTCTAGGAGTATAAAACGCTTGCGCAAAAAGAGATGATGACGCAGAGATCTCATTGCCGGCATCCCGGCAAATATAAACAGAAGCGCGGCAATGATAAAAGCTATGGTAGTTGGAGTAAGGTAAAAAGGCATGTAAAATGTTTTATATATGCCCAGTCAGTATAACTGCGATAAGATTAACTCTCAAGTTATCGTAGTTTGATGATTTAGGCAAGAAAAAGTCAAAGGTCATGAATAAATCATTTAGCGACAAGTTAATCAATAACTTGCAATCGCAGTTATACTACTGGGTATGAAAAAGGAATATTGGTGGCTCGTCCTTATAATCATTATAGCGGCCTACCTTAGGGTTGCTAATATAGAATCCATTCCACCAGGGCTTTATCCGGATGAAGCCATGAACGGCAATAATGCTTTAGAAGCGCTTGACACTCACGACTTCAAGGTTTTTTACCCGGAAAACAACGGCCGGGAAGGATTATTCATAAACATTCAAGCAATATTTATATCTTTCTTGGGCAATGAACCGTGGGTTTTGAGATTACCCAGTGTCATCTTTGGAATCCTAACGGTCTTAGGAATATATTTTCTAACGAAAGAGTTTTTTTGTGAAAATCCAAAATCCAAAATCCTAAATCCTAAACAAATTCAAAGTTCAAAACGGTTTGGAAATTGGAAATTGGAAATTGGAAATTGCGAAGTTGCCCTGCTTTCGTCTTTTTTAATAGCGACTTCGTTTTGGCATATAGATTTCTCTCGCATCGGTTTCCGAGCCATTATGGCGCCTTTCTTTTTAACTTGGGGTATTTACTTTTTGCTTTTATCGTTTCGACAAGCCCAAGAATCCAAACCCCCTAAATCCTATATTCTAAATTCTATATTCGGCGGTATTTTTTACGGTTTAGGTTTCTATTCCTACATAGCCTACCGCGCTACTCCGCTTATTATTCTGTGCATTTTGGCCGTATTTTTTATCAAAGCCAGAAAAGAAAGGTGGTCAAAACATTTCTGCACCGCCGCGCTCACCTTTATCGCCTTTACAATTTTGGTGACTTTACCTCTAAATATTTATTTCCTGAATAACCCACAAGATTTCTTAGGACGCACAAGCCAGATATCCATATTCAACTCGGCAACTCCAGTCAAAAATCTTCTTATAAATATAACCAAAACGGCGGGTATGTTTAATATCGTAGGCGACTGGAACTGGCGGCATAACATAGCAGGGCATCCACTCCTATCCATACCGGTAGGTATTATCTTTTTAGTCGGACTTATATCAGGGCTGCGCTCTTTATCGCCAAGTCGCAAAGGCGATAAATTACGGATGACAATACTGTTTCTTTGGACTATGACAGCCGCTGCTCCTGTAGTTATCTCCAACGAAGGATTACCGCATGCGCTCCGCGCCATACTAATGGCGCCGCCCATAATGATATTTTCAGCTTTTGGGGGTCTAAAACTCTATGAGTATTTACAAAAGAGAATCACGATCAAAAAGTTGAACATCATCGCGTTAATACTCTTGGCGACAATAACCATAGAATCCTATGTAAATTATTTTATAGTCTGGGCAAAAAATCCCAATACAGCCGGCGCTTTCAACCAAGACTATGCGGAAATAGGCAGGGAATTGAACGCGCTACCTAAAGAAACTCCCAAATTCGTTATCATAAACGCTCCCGGAGTGGATGTAAGAGGTATACCTATGCCGGCGCAAACGGTTATGTTTATAACCAACACTTTTCGTAATGAAGAAAGAATCAATAAAAACATACGCTACCTTACGCCAGCTGAACTGCCGGAAACTATCTTCCCGGAAAATGCCTTTATAAGGTATTTAAATTAATAATCTCTAGAGACTGTTTAAGTCGGCGTCGATTTGCTGAAATTCCTGGTCCAAGTTGCCCAAATCTACGTCATCAAGAGACTGGTTAATTTGAGTAGTAGAGTCGGATGGCGTCTCGCTCGGTGGAGGCGTAGCGACCGGTTCGCCCGTCGGCGGGGTATAGTTTGACTGCATTTGCCAAATTACAATTCCCACTATCGCCACTACTAAGAGTAGAACAACTACTGTAATTGTGATAGAAATATTTTTAGTCATAGTTTATTGATTAGAATTATTTTGACCATCATTAACAGGCAAAGTTTCCGCTTCATTCACGCGAGGAATCTGCGCTAAAATTACTGCCGCTTGTCTTACTGCATCATGCGCGGCCTTCACCATTTCCCTGACTTTCACTAAATCGCTATGGAGAGCTTGGCGAGCTTCACCTACATCAACTCGCAAATTATTCTCACTGCTTACCGTAATAGTATAAGTTTTGCCCGCTTGTGTTTGAACGGCGGTGCGGCTTGCCTCTATGGCTTTAAGGGCGCTATCTATGGCGGTCCTAACTGCAGCTACATCCAAGCCCTTCTCTTCAGCTTTATCGGCGCGCGAGGCAATCCTTTCTAACACATTTTCCAATTTATCCAAGACATTGGAAAAATGATTAGCTATACGCTCATTTAATTCGTCCAACCTAGCATCAATTCTCTCCACTGCCGCTTTCTTCCTCTCATCCTTAACTTTTTGAAGCTGTTCCTTCAACGTTTCTCTCTTCCCTTGGATTAAGTCTTTGAGTTCGGCTCTCCGTTCTTGTATGTTAACCTTGAACTCATCTCTCGTTCCTTTGATGTTCGACTTTAACTCATCTCTTCTTGCCTTTATCTCTTCCCTTACTCTTTCCCGCGTTCCTTGATCAATCCCCTGAAATACGGGAGTGATTTGCGGTGTAGCTGTGTTTTGGGTAGTGTTCTGCGCGCTAACCGGGAAAACCAAGGCCAGTACTACTACCGAATAAATAAATAATTTCTTCATAATTGTTTTATAAAAGTTATTGTTTTATCTTTCGCCCTTTGAATTAACTATGCCTTGTAAAGTTTAAAATGTCTAATTTCTAATGAACTCTATTAATATTAGTCTTATCGCAGTTGTT
>CAZHYH010000008.1:0-13826 GCA_964536655.1 uncultured Candidatus Saccharibacteria bacterium | reverse complement strand
TCAAAATCTTTTGTAATATTGTATGTTGGAATCGGAAATGTAAAAACGCGGCCGCCTGCGTCTCCTTCAGACATTACTTCTAAAAACGCTTTGTTAAACACATTCATTTCCTTTTGAAACTCTTGATATGTTTCCTGTTGCGGCTTACCGCCAATAATAATCGCCTGTTTTGCGTAATGGCTAGGCACCTTCAAATCCAATGTAATATTTGTAAACGGCGTCTGGAAACCTACACGAGTAGGTACATTAATATTAAAAAGAAATTCCTGAAGCGCTTGCTTAACTTCTTTGTATGTTAAGTTATCGTATCTGATAAAAGGAGAGAGCAGGGTATCAAAATTGCTAAATGCCTGCGCGCCAGCTGCCTCGCCTTGAAGAGTGTAGAAAAAATTGACAACTTGCCCAAGAGCCGACCTGAAATGCTTCGGCGGTTTGCTTGATATTTTTCCTTCAACCCCAGTAAAACCCTTCATCAATAAATCAAAAAGATCCCACCCGACACAGTAAACTGAAAGAATATTCAAATCGTGAATATGGAAATCCCCGTTTGTATGGGCCATTCTGATGTTTTCGGGATAAATTTTATTCAACCAATAATTTTTGCTTATCTCACTGGAAATATAGTTATTCAACCCCTGTAGAGAATAAGACATATTGCTATTTTCTCTAACCTGCCAGTCGGATTTGTTTAAATATTGTTCTACCAAACCATTATTGGCGGAGTTTGCAATATCTCTAAGTAGCTTATGTTGATCTCGATATAAAATGTAAGCCTTGGCAGTTTTCTTATATCTTGAATGTAATAAAACATCTTCTACAATATCTTGAATCTGCTCGATCCGAGGAATTGCATCTTTAATAATTTTTTCCGCGCAAATTAAAACTTTCTTTGTCAGTTTACTTGCTTCTTTAGAATCGAACTCGCCGGTTGCTTTTCCGGCCTTAGCAATCGCAATAGATATTTTTTTCTCATTGAAAGAAACAATTTGTCCGCTACGTTTTTTGATTTGTGAATACATATGACCTCTCTTTTAATCTATTAATAAAAAAACTTGGCTGAAGGCGCCAAGTATCAATTTAACCTTGATGGCTTGACGCGAGCCGAATGCGGGCTTGTTAGGGCTAATTGCACGGGATCGGACTTTAACCGTTACGCGATAGTGAGGGAATCACACCCTACTTCACCGTACAAACCGCTATTAAGTTTTACACACTCATATTAACACATATAAAAAACTTTTCAAAACATTTATGACTACTTTAATAAATCATCAACGCTCACATTTAATCCTTGGGCGATTTTCTTTAGGGTTTCAATGCGGGGATCAGGCGTTGCGCCGGTTTCAATTTTAGTCAAAGTATGCAAAGTAACGCCGGCAAGTTTGGATAACTTATCCTGCGAAACATCGAGCTTATCTCGGTATTTTTTTATATTTTTGGCTATGGTTGATAAATCTTTTGACATTGTAGTAAAACTTTACTATACTTTTATTGCATTGCTTTTCCCCAGCTGTTAATATTAGTATATGAAATATTTGCCGTTTAGTCAAACAAAATCAGGGAGCAACAATCTGTTGTGTGCGCACGGGTGGGCGGGGCAAACACAACCCCATCTCTGGCGGCGCATTTCGCAACCTGCCCGCCATCGCTTCGCTCAGGCGATAGCAGGCGGGAGCGAAATACGAAAAATTGCGGCGGCGAAAAAAGAAGCGGCGAAAACGAGGGCGAGGCAACAATCGCCCAAAATCCGAATTCTGAAAATTGGCGGAGGGGGCGAGATTTGAACTCGCGATACCTTTCGGTATGCCGCCTTTCCAAGGCGGTGCACTAGGCCACTATGCGACCCCTCCGTATTGCCTTAATAATCTCTAATTTATCTAAATAACCCTTCGGGTGCTTTAAATGCCACTCTCGTTTAAAAGCTTCTGTTTTGCTTTCAAATTTTTCCGAATAAACCAATTCCCATGGCTTGTACGGTTTTGTTGATTTTGTTTTGCCTTGATTATGAGATAGGAGCCGTTTTTGTAAATCTGAAGTACATCCTATATAAAATCTTTTCGAAACACAACTTTTTAAAACGTAAATAAAGTAACTCATCTTTCTAAAAGCTATGCCCCAAAGGGGCCCCTTCGGGGCGACCCCTCCTTTTAATTACCACTCAATTTAACACTTAGGACATCAAACGTAAAATTTCATCCCCCAGCTTGTTATAGACAAACTTGCGGTGATTTACCTCTTCATGCTCTTTATGAGTCAAGTCTTGATAAACTTTCTTAAATTGAGGTATCCAAAAAAGGGCTCTAAAAGGATACCCGTGTTCACATTTATCCGGTTTTTCTTCGATGATGTAACCGTCAATAACGCCAGCTGTATGAAAATAGCCATGCACATCGCAATAAGTGCCTACTGTACGCAAGCGAGCTGTTCTTTTCTCCCAAGGGACGCCGTGTAACTTCTCTAGGGCCATATTGATTAATTCCTCATCGGTAGCTTCGTAACCCGGCCAGCGTCGGCTTTTTACACCCGGCTCACCATTTAAAAAATCTATCTCCAAACCGCCATCATCAGCGATAGTAGGCACATTTGACCATTCAAAGAACGACTTGGCTTTTAAAATAGAATTTTCCTCAAATGTAGAGCCGTTTTCTTCGACATCTGGGATGTCGTTAAAGTCACTAAGCGATAGCAAATCAAAATTGCTGCCTAAAAATTCCTTTATTTCTCTAAGTTTGCCCGGATTCTTGGTGGCAATAAGGATTTTCATTATTTAACTTTCATGCCCCTTAAAGCAGCGATTCTTTCCTCAACCGGTGGGTGGGTCATAAAAAGGCCGTGTAGCCATGGTGTTTTTCTTTTTTTCTCCGGAGAACCAAGAGGATTATCAAACGGGTCATCAAACCATAAGTGCGCCGTGGTGTTTGTGGCAGCGCGGAGCGGCGTAGGATCAGAAGATATTTTTTCCAGCGCTTTAGCTAAACCATCCGGATATCTTGTTAAAAGCGCGCCGGAGGCATCCGCTAAAAATTCCCTTTTTCTGGAAATGGCCAGCTGTAAAAGCATAGCGGCAACAGGAGCGAGGATTGAAAGAGCCAAGGCAATAATAAAAAAGATACTACCGGCATTGTCTCTATTGTTATTGCGACTCCTCATTCCTCCAAATAACATCGATCTTTGGAACATATCAGCCAGAAGCGAAATAAAACCTACCAATATCACTGCTACCGTAGAAACAAGCATATCTCTGTTGCCAATATGGGAAAGTTCGTGAGCTAACACTCCCTCTAACTCTGATCTATCGAGTTTTTCCAACAATCCTTCTGTTACCGCCACTACCGCATGTTCCGGATTCCTGCCTGTAGCAAAAGCGTTAGGCGCCTTCTCCGGAATAATGTAAATCCTGGGCACGGGCAACCCGGCAGTAATCGCCAAATTTTCCACTATTCTGTAGAGCTCGGGAGCGTTTTCCATAGTCACGGGTTTCGCGCGAACCATTCGCAAAACAATCTTATCCGAATACCAGTAACTAATAACACTCATCAAGGTGCTGAAAATTACCGCGAAAACCAAAATACCAGGATCGTTATACACCCGGCTAAATACCCATCCAATGCCGATCACAACTATGAGAAAAACCGTAAAAATAAGCCAAGTCCTTCTGATATTAGAATCTCTATACGTATAGATAGACATAGCAACACAATGAATGAGCGTTAGTATACTATAATACTGATCAGTACTATAGTATGGTAGTTAGAATTGAACCTTGACTGGTTCTTTTTCCTCTTCGCTCCCTACCTCAAAGAATTTCTCCTGCCCAAAGTGAAACATATTGGCAATGACGTTCGATGGAAAAGTTTCTACTGCTGTATTCAAATCCATAACGGTGGAGTTATAGAAACGTCGGGAGGCCTGAATCTTATTTTCCGTATCAGCCAACTCCCTCTGTAAATCTAGGAAATTAGCGTTAGCTTTAAGGTCGGGATAATTCTCGGCAACGGCGAAAAGAGTTTTCAGAGTGGATGATAAAATATTCTCCGCTCCCTCTCTCTCTAGTGGATTCCCAGTCGCGCCAGCCACGCTCGCTCTGGCCTTGGTGACATTCTCTAAAACTGATTTCTCGTGCTGCATATACCCCTTAACTGCCTCAACTAAGTTAGGGATAAGATCAAACCTGCGCTTCAACTGAACATCAATATCAGAAAGCGCTTCTTTAGCCCGGAAACGAAGCGCCACCAACCTGTTATAGACAAAGATAGCCCAGACCACGAGAAGGCCAAGAAATATTAATGTATATAAAAGAGGGTTCATATTTTAATAATCTTCAGGCATGCCGGCCATGCCTCCGCCCGGAGACGGATTTTTCTTTTCCGGTATTTCCGTAATCGCCGCCCCTATAGTCAAATACATGCTAGCGACAGAAACGGCATTGATGAAAGCGCTTTTCGTTACTTTGAGCGGATCAATAATACCAGCCGCTTTTAGGTCTTCAATCCTATTCGTGGCTGCGTTAAAACCCAACCAATTATTTTTGGTTTTCATTTGTAAATCTCTTGATTGACTGGCTATCTTCTCCAAAACTACATCGGGAGATTGACCGCTGTTAGCTATGATAGCTTGCAATGGAGATTCTATGGCTTTTACTAAAATATTGTAGGCTGCCTTCAGTACTTCTTCTTCGTGTTTTAAAATTTGTTCATTTGTCATTAATACGACATTGAAAAGTGCTATACCACCACCCGGCACAATACCCTCTTCCATAGCAGCTTTTGTTGCGTGAACTGCGTCTTCTACCCTATCCTTAAGTTCTCTCTGCGCGGTCTCGGTAGGAGCCCCCACTTTTATAACAGCAACTCCCCCAGAAAGTTTCCCCAACCTTTCTTGAAGTTTTTCTTTATCGAACTCCGAATCTGTTTTCTGAATCTGCGACTTTATCTGAGTAATTCTTTTTTGAATCTCGTCTTTGTTGCCGGCACCGCCGACAATAGTAGTATTGTCTTTATTAGCAACAACCCTATGAGCGCGGCCCAGAGACGACAAATCAACGCTCACAAGTTTTTTGCCTAAATCTTCTGATATGAAATCCGCTCCAGTAATCGTGGCGATATCCTGCAGCATTTCCTTCCTCCTGTCTCCGAACCCGGGAGCTTTAACCGCTAAAATATTAAAGACACCGCGAAGTTTATTTACTACAAGCGTTGCCAAAGCTTCTCCTTCTACTTCTTCGGCGATAATCACTAATTCCTTTTTGCCGCCGGCTATAATCTTTTCCAAAAGCGGCAAAAGGTCGCTGATGGCAGAAATTTTCTGATCAGTGACCAGGATAGATGTATTTTCCAGTACGGCTTCCATCTTATCGGGATTAGTCATCATGTACGGAGAAATAAAACCGCGGTCAAATTGCAACCCCTCAACTATTTCATAAGAACTGCCGATAGTATTCGCATCTTCGACAGTAACCACCCCTTCACTCCCTATCTTACTCATCACTTCGGCGATAAGTTTACCTATCTCCGCATCTTTAGCAGCCAGCGTAGCTACCTCTCCTACCTTTTTAGAATCATTAATAAGCTCTTTTTGTAATTCTAAAGCGTCTATAACAACTTGGCTTCCTTCCTTAAGCGCTTCCGACAACCTAATAACATTGAAACCTTTCTCTTTAATAACTTTCTCGCCCTCTTCAATCATAGCGTGGGCTAAAACCACAGCTGTCGTGGTGCCATCACCAACATCCTCGTCGGTTTTCTCCGCGGCTTGTTTTATAAATTGAGCTCCTAAATTTTCGTATTTGTCTTGAAGTTCAATTTCCTTGGCTACCGTCACTCCATCAAAGGTAACTTGTGGCGCGCCATATCCCTTTTCAATGACAGCCGTCCGCCCGCGTGGACCCAAAGTCATCTTCACGGCATTCGCCAATATGTCAATTCCCTTTTTTAAGGCGGCTCTTGCTTCGTCGTTAAATTTTATTTGTTTTGCCATAATGTTTAGAAATTAGGATTTAGAAATTAGAAATTTGAGCTATTCTTCGAGAATAGCGAGTATATCATCTTCATCTCCGACCAAATACTTTTTGCCGTCTATTTCTATCTCATCTGGACCATATTTTTTAAACAGGACCATATCACCTACCTTGACTGACATAGCCATTCTTTCCCCTTTATCATTAAACTTTCCTGGCCCAACGGCCAAAACCTTGCCTTTAATCGGCTTTTCTTTCTCAGCTGTGTCAGGAATAACTATCCCAGATTTAGTTATTTTTTCTTCCCCGATGGGCTCAAGAAAAATATGATTAGAAAGCGGTTTGAGGTTCATCCCGTTAGAAATAGAACACGAACGCGTATTCAACGCTCGTGCTCGCTAAATTGTTTGTATAATATCCGACCTGTTGTTTTGTGTTCATATTTTTGTGTTCGTGATTTCTAACGGGATTCATGTTCAACATATATTAAAGCTGTGGTTCAACAAGATGTCAAGACCCTTTTTGTTTTTTCCTTATGGATTTAACTATTTCGTCTATTCTTTTCGTATCAGGATGAAATTCCAACTCGTCATCATTATAGACAATGCGCGGCTTGTAACCTAAGTTTTTAGCCAGATTCCTTTCTATCCTCTTAATCTGGAGACTCTTAAACCACCTTTCCAAGTAATCACCCGCCTGGCCGTGAAGAACGCCTTCCATTAAAGATTTGAACCTTGAACCTTCAATATTTAGATGGAACGGATTGCTTTTGAAATTTTTAACATCGTATGCCCTTTTAGGGTCAAGCCAATCGTTGGACGCAAAAAATCCACTTATCTTTTCTCGTTCACCTAAAATCGGCACCAGGGATTTATAAAGACTCTGCCAATATTCATTGTAAGGGGGGCGCAACTTATAACTTCGAGGCGTTACAAAATGGCTCAAGCAAATTTTGTCGGCAGCCGCTTCTCCATGCGTAAGTTTACTCCTTCGCCATCCAGGAATGCTAAAAATTAAAACTGAAAAAAATCTCGCCGTAAATATCCTGCCTTGAGACACCCCGACAATAACATCAAAATCAGAATTTTCATGCAGATTACCGGTGGCCAAAGAGCCGGCTGCCAGAACAAAATCAATAAACGGCACGAATCTGAATAACCTTACGCGGCGCAGAAACTTACGCCACTTTCTCTCTCTTAAGTCACTCTTCATCTTTTTCCGGCAGTTCAAGAGTCAAAGGTTCAGTATTCATCTCCACTCCGCTTATTTTTAAAACGTCTTTATCTATCTTTTTAAACTCCTTTGAAGCGACATTATACATATTAACAGTGGTCCCCAAATGCCCGCCCAGTTTTTTCATATATTCTTCGTGGTTCAATAAATGCTTCCCTAATTCGCCCACCTTCTTTATTATCTCCTTGGCCGATTCCTCTATTTGCATTGCTTTGAGCCCCTGTAAAACAGTTTGAAGATAAGCAAGAAAAGTTGTCGGAGAAACGATGACCACCTTCTTTTCTCCCATAGCATACTGAATCAGACTGCGAGTGGACGATTTTACGGCTCCGACTTTATTTATTAATAAATCATAATAAACAGCTTCAGCCGGAATAAACATAAACGCGAACTCGGTCGTCCCTCTCTCGGGTAATATATATTTGGAAGTTTCTTCAATCCTTGTCTTTAAATCATCCACGAAAGCCGCTTCATACTTTTCTTTTTCTCCAATTTCTTTTGCCTCCACCAGTCGGTTATAGTTTTCCAAGCTAAATTTGGAATCCACCGGTATTTTCTTGTCCTTTAGTATAATAACCGCATCAACAATAAGCTCTTTTCCGGTTTTTTTATCAGCGCCTAAGTGGTACTGCATTTTAAACATTTCCGGAGGGAAAACATTCTTTAGAACCGTCTCCAAATAATACTCTCCCAAAACCCCCCTTTGTTTAGGATTTTTTAAAACATCCTGTAAACTCTCAAGCTGTTTAGCTACGTCTATCACCTGTTTTTGTCCTTCGCCAACTTTAGTGAGTTCTTGCGTGATTTCTTTGATAAGCCGGGTGCTTTTGCCGGATTCCTCCAGGAACGCTTTGTTTGATTCGCCAAGCTTGGAGTCTATAGTCCGACTAATCTCATTTATCTGATTTTGGAGTAGGACAAGAGATTGATCGGCTTTAGGTTCAATCTCCCGGCGACGCAAAATTAAAAACCCCAAGAAAATAAGAGCCAAAAATATTAAGACTAAAAGTGAGGTATTCATTCTACAAGCTCGCTATTATTATACAAGATAATAAGAGCAAATAACCGAGCTGGTTAAATTAAGATAAGTTCTTCCCATCGTTAATTAGGCCGCGAGCCAACCGCCATCTACGTATAATGTAGCTCCTGTAACATAACTCGCTTCTTCAGATGCTAAAAACACTACCGCGGCTGATACCTCCTCCGATTTACCAATTCTTTTCAAAGGAAGCCTGTCTGTCAAAGCTTTCATTGCTTCTTGAGGCATATTATTAGCTTGGACCATCGGCGTATCAATGGCGCCGGGAGCGATTGCGTTAACATTTATTCCCAAAGGCGCCCATTCGGCAGCCAGCGTCTCTGTCATGCCGATAATGCCTCCTTTGGCGGCTGTGTAATGAACCGCTCCAAAGAAACCAACCCCGACTCCGCCGGAAGCTATTGAAGCGATGTTAATAATCCTCCCCCATTTATTTTTAGCCATCTCTTTGGCTGCGCGTTGGGCGCAAAGAAACTGTCCTTTGAGATCGATGTCAATCGTTCTATCCCAATCTTCTTCTGTTATTTCTAATGCCGACTTCGGCGAAAAAATACCGGCATTATTGACCAGAATATCCAACCTGCCAAATTTTTTCACCACCTCATCGAATACTTTCCCTACTTCTCGAGCGTTGGCCACATCGAGTTTCCAAGCCGCAGCTTCTCCTCCCTCGGAAACAATTTCCGCAACAACTTTTTCGCATTCCGTTAAGTCAATATCTGTCACGGCAACTTTCGCCCCCTGCCGAGCAAGCGTAAGCGCATGCGATTTCCCCATGCCACGCCTGGCGCCGGTTACTAAAGCTACTTTCCCTTTTAATTCGAACATGCTTAAAATTTTATTTATTTTTTGACCTTTGATTATATTATACTTTGGCGATATTACGGTTGCAATATATCTTCTGTTCTCCCGTTTATGGAAATGACCGCTTCATCTACATTCGGAAATTGTTTTAGGGTTTCTGTAATCTACTCCCTAATCGCGGGTTTCGCGCTCATGTTATTGGGATAGCCCTTGTGGCAGCGGGCAACTGCTTTCTTCCGAAAGTTTTTTTATCCCTTGTTCTCCAACTAATTTCCTTCCATCAGAGAAAATCCACATTGGTACTGCTTCTACGCCATGGCTGATACATTCTTTCGGAGTTTCAGCGCACTCTACATAATTGATGTATTCGAATGAACTACCAAACACTTCCTTCTCATTCTGGCAGTGAGGGCAATTATAGTTGCCATACATGGTAGCGCCCTTAGCTGCCAGACATTGCGCGAAATCATCAAGCGGAGCGCCCTCCACTATATCTGGATTTAAGTAGCGGTAGAGAATGACGGCTAAGATGCAGGCAATTATTAAAAGGATAATATGTTTTTTACTCATCGCAGCAGTCAACAAGTTTATCCATTATTTGCTCCAAATTCCAAGGCTTATCCTCGGCCGCGACCTTTTTTAATCCGGAAACATCTATAAGTTTCAACCTAAGGGCCCAGAAAAGAGAATATATCTTGTGGGCATAATCGAAAGTTTCCTTAGCTTTATCCAGATTGCCGTCGGCATGGAGCTTCGTGCCGACCTCAATAAGCCGCATAGTGGTACCCAAAAGATGTTTGGATATACACCAAGTTTCACCCTCGTGTTCATCTACAAGTCTCGCCAAAAGCGCTTTCCTCACAGAACGAGTCTCATCCAACAAATTAAAGTACTCTGGCTTGCCAGTTTTAACACCGGTAAAGAAAAAATGTTCTTCGAGACTGATGAGATTCATGACGGCGATGCTTAAATCTTCTTCGGTAGAGAGATCAACTTGCCCGGATTTTTTCATTGTCTCAATTTTCTTGACCAACTCTTCAAATTTTTGTTTATCGTACATTTTAGTTTAGTAATGTTATCCCGACCTTTTAAATCATGAAGATAAAGAGCCCCAGAAGAATCATAGCTATGCTTCCCCAAAAACGCATACCTTTTACGTTCGTCTTTTTCCACTCCTGAACTTTAGTCAACAAGACCTTATCGCTTGCTATAAGCAAAAGAACGACAAGGGGCAGGACGAAAATCAGGTTATAAAGAACCAAATATCCCAGGCCGAGCCAATAAGTTGGGCTGTCATGAAGAAGCCCAAGAACCACCAAGTATGGCCCGCCAGTGCAAGGAAACTCACAAAGCCCAACAAACACGCCCAAAACAAAGGCGGTGGGAACGGAACCCTTCTCCATGAGCTCGGCCATCTTTTTATGCGCCGAGTGAGGTATACCCAGTTTTATTGGAAAAGATGGATAGAATTCGTTCAAGAGACCCACCGCTCCCAAGGCTATGAGTAGCGCTGCTCCCACTTTTGCCATAAAATGAGGAACGCCGAAAATGTGAAGCGCTTGCAAGATACCCAAGCCTATCAAAATATAAACGATAAATATACCCAGGATATAAAAGAACCCTGTTTTTAGAATACTTGAGCGCAAACGTCCCAAACCGAAAAGAAAAGCTATGGTTAAGAGCAGTACCGAAATGGCGCAGGGATTAATACTATCTACTAATGCGGCGATAGCCACGAGAGGTAGAAGTAATTGCCCGCCCTGCGAAATATTCCAGACAAAAGAAGCGGAAGAAATTGAACTGAAATAAATTGCTCCTACGCCCAAAAGCACGGCTAGAGAAACTAATACAGTAAATCTTTTCATCTTAAGGAGTTAAAATAATTAATTGTTTTTTCATTTTTATTTTTGAAGATAACAAAAAGACCGACCTTGAAACGCAAAATTAGGTAGCAGAAGTTATTTCTTCGTTGCTACCTCTCTCTATAAAGTCGGACTATTTATATGAAATCTCGCCCAGCGGGATTCTTTAACTTTTACTTTAGGTTGCGAAGGGCTTACTCGGAAGCTAAGCGGCTCCTGAACAAAAACCGGCAAGAGTAGCGAATAAGCAAGAAGCGCGATGAAACTTACCAGAGCCGGTAAAATTATGACCAAAAAAAGATTCATTGAGAAAATGTGGTCTATCACATTAACCAACCCACCCAAGAACCCGCAGATGCCGGTAGCGGCGTTAATGGGACAAAAGTGATTCTTAAGCTCGTGCACGCCGAATACAAAAAACACTGATGTCGTGAGCGCTATTATTAGAACAATGCCTAAAATTTTGCCGTAGCTCGTCATATAAAGTGATTATATGAAATTACTTGGAAAAGCGCAATGTGAAAGCATTTAAAACTACAATTACAGAGCTTAAACTCATAAGAAGCGCCGCCCACTCTGGTCTTAAAAGGATACCCCAAGGGTAGAGCACGCCGGCGGCAATAGGTATGGCGAAAACGTTGTAACCGGCGGCCCACACAAGATTCTGGGTCATTTTAGACATTGTCCGGCGACTCAATTTCATGAGAGCAAGCACATCGCGAAGGTCATTCTTTATAAGAACTACTTCCGCCGATTCAATGGCCACGTCCGTGCCAGCGCCTATGGCAATGCCGATATCAGCTTGGGTAAGTGATGGCGCATCGTTTATACCATCACCCACCATAGCCACTATTGCGCCGCCTGTCTGCAATTCTTTTATTGTTTGAACTTTATTTTCCGGCAAAACTTTAGCGAAAAACTTATCAATGCCAATCTGTTTGGCAGTCTCGCGAGCAGATTCTTCCGTGCCACCGGTAAGCATTACCGGCTCTACTCCCCATCTTTTTATTTCTACAAGCACCTCTTTTGCTTCCGACCTTATTTCATCGGCCAAACCAAAAATCGCCAAAACCTCGCCTTGGACCGCAACCCAAATAAGGCTCACACCTTTCCTGCTTAACTCGGCCACCTTACCCTTGAAACGTTCAATATCAAAACCGTTATCACGAATTAACGATTCACTCCCCACAATCACCATCTCGCCGTTCACTTCGCCAATTCCTCCTTTGCCGGGAATAGAACGAAAGTTGTCCGCCTGCCCAAAACTTATACCCCTGCGGCTCGTCTCTTTAGTAATGGCTAAAGCGAGGGAATGTAGTGAGTTAGACTCAACCGAAGCCGCTAGTCTTAAAACATCAGCTTCACTTCGATTGCTGAAATTAATAATTTCAGTGACTACAAACTCGCCTTTGGTTAATGTCCCGGTCTTATCAAAAACTATATAGTCCGGTTTCTTGGCTAGTTCTATAACTCTCATGTCCTTTATCAAAATGCCGTGCCTCGCGGCCAGTGATGAAGTTATTGTGGTAACCGTGGGTATGGCTAAACCCAACGCATGTGGGCAAGCAATAACTATGACAGTGATGGCTAATGTGAGCGCGAATACTAACCCCTCCGGTTGAGGAAAGATAAATGTCCAAAAAAGGAAGGTTAACGTCCCGCCTATGATGGCGGCTATAGTCAAATAATTGGCAGCGCGGTCGGCCAATTTTTGGACCGGTGGTTTTGTTTCCTGCGCCTGTTTAATCAGATTTATAATGTGAGAAAGCGCTGATTCGGCGCCAGTCGCCCTCGTTTCTACGGTTAGCGAGCCGTCGAAGTTAATAGTGCCTCCGATAACTTTATCTCCGGGTTTTTTAAATACGGGTTTAGATTCCCCGGTAATCATAGCTTCGTTTAGAGATGACTGACCAGATAAAATCACTCCATCAACCGGCACCTTCTCTCCGGGCTTTACCAACACTTTTTCGCCGAACCTAATTTCGCTCGTAGGCACGTCAATAACCGTACCGCCTTTTAATAAATGGGCCTGCGCAGGTATAAGCTTGGCAAGTTCTTTCAGGGCTCCCCCTGTGCCGCGCACGGCTCTCATTTCCATCCAGTGACCGAATAAGAGAACGGCTACCAAGGTTGATATTTCCCAATAGAAATCTACTCCTTGGAATATAAAAGTGCTTGCCACTGAAAATAGATAGCCAGACAGTACGGCAACGGCCACAAGCGTCATCATGCCATAGTTCTTTCTTTTTATTTCCTCAAGTGCGCCAGTGTAAAAAGGCCAGCCGCCGTAAACTGCCACTATAGAAGCAAGAGTAAATAATAAATACTTGGCTTCAACGAAATAAAAAGCCTGAGGCAAAGAAAATCCCAGCCAATTCTGAATGGTTGGAGAAAGCGCAAGAATCGGAAGTGTTAGAACAAACACAACAAAAAAGCGGCGCTTGAAATCCGCTTCCATCATGGTGTGATGATTTTCGTGGCCCCCAGCCGTCGAATTCACCATAGAGCCGTGATTGTGGCGGGTGCCGTGATCCATATCGGCTTTCTTATTTTTCTCAGGAACGAGGTTCATGCCGCACTCCGGGCACATACCGGGTCTTTCTTGTTTTATTTCGGGATGCATCGGACAAGTATATACTGTCTCTGGATTCCCGTTTGAACGGTGATTATGGTCCATAATTAGAATTGTACCAGAGTCGTCAAGTGCTACCCCAACCATTTAGTATACTATGATACTGATCAGTACTATAGTATACTAATCAGTCATCAAAACCATTATCAGTGCCCCAGTGGATCTTAATATAAAGCAAACTCGGGATTTTCATTGGAATCAATCTTCCGTTTCAACCTTGATGGAATCGGGAGAAATATTTATCTGGGAATTAACTTCAAATTTCAAAGAATCACTATTTCCTGACCCTTGCTTGCCGCA
>CAZHYH010000007.1:13338-14721 GCA_964536655.1 uncultured Candidatus Saccharibacteria bacterium | reverse complement strand
GCAGCAATGTTACTGCCCAGGCAGTTACCTCCAGACAAGAACGCTTTAGTTAATCCGGTGCCTAAATCTAAAACCGTCCCGCCTATAAACAAACTAAAATTTATTAAAAGCGCGGCTATAATAAGTTTCACCAGAGCTGATTGAGCATTCCACCCGCTCCTTCTAAACATAGTCGCGAAAGCTATTATTATAATAGCTATAACAAAACCCAAATTTACTAAACTTAATATTGTTCCGTAACCAGCGGCTATAACAGGATTCGGAGCTGACGGGTCGGTTATGGACATATTAAGGATGAGAGCGGAATCAACGAGACTGCCGGCTATCATGGCGCCAAAAGTTCCTGCTATCCCAAGTAGGACAGCCCACATCCACTTGTTAAAAAGGAAATCGGAAACTTCGTCAAACGGTTCAAAAAGACCTCCAGCTACTGGTATTTGAGCGGCACCGCTTGTAACAACGTTTATTAGAAATAAAGACCCGCCGGATACTATTATGTTACCGATATAGCTGAAGAGACTTGAGAAGCTTATATTAGAATCATTGACGCAAGAATCTATTGGAGTTGCCGCCATCACCGGTTTTGTCAGTGGCATCAAAATAACTCCCAAAAAAGCGATAAGGACGAATATAGAAAGCACCTTTCTACTTAACATTAACTAAATAATATCACTTTTTAGCGCGAAATACATTATCCACGCTTAAATTAAGGAGGTCTTCAATGCTTAGATTCTGTGGCCTCATGCCTGGTTTTATACCTTGTTTAGTAAGCCTTTTCACCGCCTCTTCCTTAGGGATTTCCAGTCCGGCAGACAAATTGTTTAATACTGTTTTTCTCGGTTGCTTAAAGAGAATTTTAATAAATTGATAATAGGATTTAGAATTCAAAATATAGGACTTAGGGACTAACTTAATTATCGCGCTGTCTACCTCCGGAGGAGGATTGAACGCCTTTCTGTTTACAACGCCGGCAATGGTAGGTGTTGCCCAAAACTGTACGCTTGCCGCAAGCAGGTTCATCTTGGGAGGTTTGGCGCAGATACGTTCGGCAACTTCTTTTTGAACGGTGAGCACAATTAATTCGGGTTTGTGTTCCAATTCGCCTAAAATTCGCAGTAAGTAACCGGTAATGTAATAGGGGATGTTGCCTATTAGTTTATAGTTGTCAGTTTTTAGTTGATTAAAGAGCGTAGGCAATGCTCTTAAAATATCATCCTCGACTATTTCAAGTTTTGGATTTTGTGACTTAGGATTTGTTTGGAAATTGGATATTGGAAATTGGATATTTTTTCTTAATTTTCCAACCAAGCGCTTATCTTTCTCTATCGCTATGACTTTTTCGGGCTTGGCTTCTAATAAATATTTAGTCAATTCGCCATGCCC
>CAZHYH010000007.1:0-13238 GCA_964536655.1 uncultured Candidatus Saccharibacteria bacterium | reverse complement strand
CTATGACTTTTTCGGGCTTGGCTTCTAATAAATATTTAGTCAATTCGCCATGCCCCGGCCCTATTTCCACTATGACGTCGTTCGGTTTCGCATCCAACAACCACGCTATTTTTCTCAAAACGCTTTTATCTTTCAAAAAATACTGCCCTAATTTCTTTCTCATTAAATTAAACCCCCTTCAAACTTTGCCGATCGGCAATCTTTGAAGGTATTTTGGAATAACTTTTTTAGAGGTTTATCGTCTTCTATAGAAGTCGTTATTAAGGTCAGATATTGGGAGATGTTTAGATATTCCGCCAAAAAACTTATTTCGTTCTGACACTCGTATGGATGAATCCAGACGCTTTTTTGAAATTGTATAAAACCAAGTTGTTTCAGTTTGTTTCTGAAAGCGACTCTATGTTTTCTGTGTGTTTCCGGGATGTCAAATATTACTAATCTCCACTTTTTATCCCACGATTTTGGCTTGTTGATGATTGTGTTGTTTATAATATATTCCAATTTTTTTCTTTGCCCTTTCTCCGTGAGTTCAATTATGGTTTTAGAATCACTCCTTTTTATGCTGATAAGTTTTCTATTTTTAAGGCGATGGATAGCCTGCGAAAGATTTTTAGAAGTTAGTTTTGTTTTTTTATCAGAAGAACGGTTGTTTAGATATTTATTTAACTCTCTAAGAAAATGCCTTGTTCCGCGAGGTGATGAGAGGATTATAGTTGTAGCTGCCAGAAATACAATCCATTGGGTAATATTTTGAGGTTTATTGAAGTCCAGAAATTTCATTTCATTTATTTTAACTCCTATTTATTTTTTCTTCAACATTTGCCGATCGGATATTGTTGAAGGGGTTTATCGCTTATGATTATATTAGGCAGTTATATTAGGTAGATTTCGTCTTCGTCTTTCCAATTTTTCACACCCTCAAAATCAATGAGTTCCGGCGGTATTTCGTATAAGAATCGGGAAGCCGGACCATAGAAACTTAATGTAAGCTTTTTTCTAGCCCTCGTCATCGCTACGTACATTAACCTCCTTTCTTCTTCTAAGTGAGTATTCGAAATTAAAGATTTTTGATGCGGTAGGATGCCTTCATTTACTCCAGCTACGAAAACGTTATCAAACTCCAAACCTTTGGCTAAGTGGATTGTTGTAAGTCTAATTGCGGGAGCCGCACTCGCCAGTTTTATTTTGTCGGTTGCCTCCAATAGCGAGACCCGTTCAATAAACTCGGAAAGAGTATTAAAGGTTCCGGCAAAAGTTATTAATTCTTTTACGTTTTCCATCCTTTCTTCAGAGTTATCAAACTTATTTTTTAAATAGCTGTCGTAATTTGTTGTTTTAAGGAAGAATCCAATGAGTTCTATTGGTTTAAATTCCGCGGCAGATTTTAACAGGCCTTCTTTCAAGCTCTGATACGTCGCTTTCTTAAAAGTTTTTGATAATCTTTCTAAACTAATTTCATCTTTCGGATTAAAACCGTAACGCAGGCCGGCCATAATATCTCTTATTTCCTTGCGCTCGTAAAATTTTAACCCGCCAAAAATTTCATAAGTGATTGAGCTAAAATTAAGCGTTTGCTCCAGGGCGCGGGATTGAGCATTAGTGCGGTAAAGAATAGCGGTTCCTAAGGATTCGTCCATCTCTAGAATGTCGCTTACAATTTGCCGAGACTCTTCTTCGGCGTCTTCAGAAGCCAACACTTTTATTAATTCTCCTTCTTCATTAGACGTCCACAGCTCTTTAGGTCTTTGGAGCTTATTATTTTTAATTACTTCGGCGGCGGCCATAACGATATTTTGGGAGGAACGATAGTTTTCACCTAAGTTCACTATTTTGGCATCTTTCCAATCTTTCTCAAAATTAAGGAAGTTTCTGAAGTCCGCCCCGCGGAAACCGTAGATTGAATTGTGGACAACTAAGCCGTTAGCAACATAATTGTGAACATTTTTCACGTCTAAGTCATATACAAAACCTTTATATTGTTCAACTTCTACGCTTTTAACAACGTCCTCTTTAACCTTATCCCTTTCTTTTACCGCTATGAGCATACTTGGTCGTACGTGGCTCGCTGGCTGAAAGGAGAGCCTTTTGTTTTTAGTGAGATTGGCGTTTCTCACAAATTCCACCTCCGATTTAACTCGGTTTAATTCATTTGCAATTTTTTCTATTTTTTCGTGATTCAAACTGGCAATTTCAAATCGCCAGTCGGAAAGTTTGCCTTCGCGAGTTTTAAATCCTAATCTTTCAATCTCTTTTTTAAGTTTTTTATCTTTTGTGTTCACGCCGATGCGACTCATCCCCCATGGATGGATTAAACTTTTTCTCCTATCGTCGAATAGAGCCACCCTAATGCGTAAGCGTTTCGCAGAATGGCGTATTGTTCCTTGCGGAATAAAGTGAGGGTAGCTAAAGTACAATAATTCGTCGTGCATTAACTTTTGAACTCGGTTTTTTGTGTCAATTGATTCATAGAGATTATTGATTAATTCTTGGTTGAGTTTTGTGCTACGGCCGTTTGTATGAAACACCACCGTTGGTATCCCATATTTGAAAGCGTAATAGTACTCATAGTATTCAGCCTCTTCTCTTGTTGAACATACTTTAAGTACCCACATTTTGTCGGCCTTTTCTTGATTACTTCTCACATTTACCCCAATTTCTAACTCTCTATTTTTAGCTTTGCGCGCTCCCTTGGTTAGCCCAACTCTAAAACCCTTATCCTTTCTATACATTAAGTAAACAAAATATATATTTTCTTTCAGTTGAAACCTAGTGAAAATTATATGATTAGGGGTTAGTTTTAAGATATTGCCCTTATTGGTGGTGATTTTAATTATATTGCCGTTATATTTCGTTTTCTTAATTTTGGAAATCCCCGTTTCGTAAGTGTCGCCGTTGCCGCTCGCGGCTATTACGGTGTTTTTCAAAGATAAGTCCTTAATCATCTTATAACCTTTTGAGGTGGAAATTTTAGTGGTGGGCAATACACACTGATTATCATCTCCCACGACATTCAGGTTACGATGCTTATTAGCCAATAATTTTACTAAAGCATATTGGCTGGTGTTTATGTCTTGAAATTCGTCGACAAGAAGATATTCAAATTTATTCTGGTATTTTTCCAGAACGTCCCGATATTTCTGGAAAATTCTAACAGGTTTTTCTATCAAATCGTCAAAATCGAAAGCGTTTTGAGACTTTAGCCTTTTTTCGTACTCTTCAAAAACCATTTTTATCGGTTCCTCTAATAAATCTGGGTTCGTGAGCTCGTCTTTAGCGAAAGAAATTTTTTTCTGCATTTTCGGCGCCGGATATCTATCATCTGAAACATCTAAAGACGCAAGAACCTTTTTAACTACACGTAAAGAATCGCCGTTGTCGAAAATGACGAAGTTTTTTGTCCGCTCCACAAATTGCCCTTCGCTTCTTAGTATGTTTGCGCCAAAAGAGTGGAATGTTCCTAAAAAAGGAAAGCTTCCAAAGGGTGTCTTATCTCTAACGGGATTTATTTGCGATTTAATCCGCTCTTTTATCTCGTCGGCGGCCTTGTTGGTAAAAGTAATAGCTACAATCTTCCCAGGGGAGACCCCGTCATTTATAAGTTTGATTAATCTCTGGGTTAAGGTGCGCGTCTTACCGCTGCCGGCTCCCGCAGAGATTAACAGTGGCCCCGTGCCGTGGCATACCGCTTCTTCCTGTTGAGGATTTAGCGGGGATTGATTTTTTGCTGCGGCTCTCATGGCATATTAAGTATTAGTAGTATATTACGAAAAATACAAATTAAAGTTAAATATGTACCGGTTATACCGGTGCTTTTTAAGGTGGGCAAAATGGGTTTGGTTCAAGAGCCAACCGGATGTCATGTCCACTTTGGAGTTTTCGGAGCCCGCCACCCGTTCGCTAAATAATTTTTTATTTTTCTCTTAATCTCAATTGAAAGGCCTCTGCAACGTGTCCGGCTTCTACTGTTTCCTTTTCTTCCAGATCGGCTATAGTGCGGGCAGTTTTAAGTATGCGGTAGTAACCGCGAGTCGATAAAATCGATTTATTAAAAATTTCTTTAAGTAGCTCGTCGGCTTCGCGGCTAAGGTTAATAAGATTATCACAATCTTTGGAAGACATCTCGGCATTCGTTAAGATGCTTAAATTATTTCGCTCGAACCTTTCTTTTTGTATTTTCCTCGCTCCTTTAACCGATTTCTTAAATTCCACCAAGTTGTTTGGTTTATTACCGCTCTTTAGACTTTCAAATTTCACGCGCGGCACGTTTATCTGAATGTCTATTCTGTCTAAAAGCGGTCCCGAAATTTTCTTTTGATACTTAAAAACCTCGTAAGCGCTGCAACTGCATTCTTTTTCCGGATCGCCGTAATAGCCGCAAGGGCAAGGGTTCATGGCGGCGACCAGCGTAAATCTAGCCGGATAAGTTAAGCTGCCTTTGATGCGCGAGATAGTCATATAACCAGATTCGAGTGGTTGCCTTAAAGCTTCCAATAAATCTCTCCTAAATTCTGGCAATTCATCTAAGAAAAGTACGCCTCGATGCGCGAGACTTATTTCCCCAGGTTTGGGGGTTGGCCCTCCTCCGACTACCGCAATAGGCGAAGCTGTTTGGTGAGGTGATCTAAAGGGACGCACGTCTAAGTGAGACCCCTGAAGCAGACCGGCAGCGCTCCATATTTCAGAGGCTTCAATTGATTCTTGGAGTGAAAGCGGCGGAAGAATTGATGTGAGCGCCCTGGCGAGCATTGTCTTCCCAGAGCCGGGCGGTCCGCTCATTAAGATATTGTGTCCGCCAGCGGCGGCTACAGTGAGCGCCCGTTTAGCCGCCTCTTGGCCTTTAATATCGTCAATATTAAAATCGTCCATCTCCTTCGGCGAGAACTCTGTTTTAGGGGCAACGGCGATATTTTTAACTTCTTCTAAGTGGTTTATGAGGTCACTTAAAGAAGATATAGGAAAGACATCAATGTTTCCTACGAGACTGGCTTCACCCGCATTAACTTTTGGAAGAAAAATCTCTTTAATGCCGATATTTTTAGCTAATATGGCAAAATTCAAGGCGCCGGCTCCAGGCCGCAAATCGCCATTTAGAGACAACTCTCCCAAAAATAACTTGCCGTTCGTGTCGAATTCTTTTATTTGATCGGTTGCCAGCAGGTAACCTACGGCAATAGCTAGATCATATTGTGAACCCGTCTTTTTGATGTCTGCCGGCGCAAGATTAACCGTTATCTTCCTATTCTCTTTGGTCGGCGGCTTAAATCCGGTATTCTTCAGCGCAGAGCTTACTCTCTCTTTAGCCTCGGAAAGCGCTTTATCAGCCAGGCCGACGATATTAAAACTATGGAGGCCGACATTTAGGTCGACCTCTACTTCTATTAACCTGGCTTTAATCCCCTCAAGCTCAGCCGAGTAAACCCTGGCAAGACGCAACATCCTATTCTTCCTTCTTTTCTTTAATCTTACACTCTTTACAGAGTCGGGATTCCGGAACAACTTTTAGCAAATCCAAAGAGATTTCTTTGCCGCAATCTTCACAAACACCATAGGCGCCAGCCCCAATCTTATCCAAAGCAAGACTCACATCACCCAACTTGTCCTTCAATGAATAAATTACTCCTTCATGAGTAACAATTTCCTCCGTTTCATCCGATTCTTCTTCGCCATGGTCGATGTCGCTCCCCATATCGGTGCTACCAAGACTCTTAATTTCTTTTTCTATGCGCTTTTTCTCCCGTTTAAGGATTATCTCTAATTTAGAGACTTCTTCTTTAGAAATCATAATCTCATCTTAATAAGTTGGGACGTAAAAGTCAAAACGCATTATAATAATAGGGATGATATATTCTGTGTCCGGCAAGCTAAAGTTGAAGAATAATGCTTACGCGGTCGTTGCCGTTGGCGGCCTAAGTTTTAAAGTTTCGATTTCTTTAAATACTTATAAGAAACTGCCCGAGGTTAACGAAGAGGTGACTTTAATGACCCACTTCCATGTCCGCGAAGACGACATGAATCTTTACGGATTTTTAGAAGAAAGGGAGCTTAATCTTTTTGAGTCTCTCATATCAGTCTCTGGCATCGGCCCTAAAACGGCTTTGAATATTTTAAGCGCCGCGCCGGTTGATAGACTCTCCGGAGCTATCGCCAAAGGCGAGACAGACTTAATCCAGAAGTCGTATGGCATAGGCAAAAAGACTGCCGAACGAATTGTAATGGAACTTAAAGACAAAATATTTGTTGGCGATGGCAAGGGAGAAGAAGTTGTGCGGCTTATGGAATCCGACTCCGATGTTTACGACGCCTTAATTAGCTTGGGCTATGCGGGCCGCCAGGTAAAAGAGGCTATAAGCAAGATTGACCCGAAACTTAAAAGTGTTGATGACCGTTTACGCGATGCTCTAAAGAAAATGAAAGGATAATGGGAAAGCTCCTTATAACCATAAAAGGTTTAATACCTAAGTCTGTTTTTAGGCTTGTTGCCCCAATCTACCACTGGAAGCTGGCCTTTTTAGGGGCCTTAAGATATGGCTTTCCATCGAGGTCAATGAAGGTGATAGGTGTGACAGGCACGAGCGGCAAGACAACTACCGTTGAATTCCTACATGCTATTTTCTCGGGGGCGGGCTACAAAACGGCTTCTATGTCCGGCCTGCGTTTCAAGATATTAGACAAGGAAGAGCCGAACATGCTTAAGATGACTATGCCGGGGCGATTGCGCATCCAAAAGTTTCTTTATGAAGCGAAACTTGCAGGAGCCGAGTATGTTTTTTTAGAAGTAACGTCGGAAGGCATAAAACAATTCAGGCATAAATTCATAAAGTTCTACGCCGCCGTTTTAACCAATTTATCGCCGGAACACATCGAATCACACGGCGGCTTCGAAAATTATCGCGCCGCTAAAGCTGAACTTTTTAAGCTCGCCGAGATTCATGTCTTAAACGGCGATGACGAGAATTCGGATTTCTTTAACAAGTTATCTGCCAAAAAGAAAATAGTTTTTAAATTTGCTGATTATCCAAAAGATTTAAAAATCAATTTAGCCGGAGAATTTAATAAAATGAATGCGGTAGCCGCTATCGCCTTTGCTAAGTCCGAAGGCATAAAAGAAACAACCATTAAAGAATCTTTGGAGAAAGTTAAATCTTTGCCTGGCCGGATGGAGTTCATAGAAACAAGTAAAGATTTTAAAGTGGTAGTTGATTACGCTTTTTTACCGCAGGCCTTAAAGAAAGTTTACATGACTCTAAAAAAGGATTGCCAGGCTAAAAATTTAATCTGTGTAACTGGAGCGGCCGGCGGCGGGCGCGACAAGTGGAAGAGACCGGTTTTGGGGAATGTGGCAAACGAGTTTTGCGGGAAAGTTATTGTGACAAACGAAGATCCCTATGACGAAGAACCGGAAGAAATAATTAATCAGGTAATAGGCAGGCACGACTTCTTAAAAATATTGGACAGGCGGGAAGCTATAAGAAAAGCCTTAGAACTCGCCAATAAAGGAGATGTGGTCGTAGTAACTGGCAAGGGGGCCGAGCCCTGGATAGTGGCTAAGAATGGGCAAAAAATCGCTTGGGACGACCGGGCTGTTGTGAGAGAAGAGCTTAAAGGTTTATAATTTTCATATGCTTAAGAATCATAACCACGACCTAATTCAGCAACTTTCAGAAATCTCCGACAGCGCCTGGCGGATGGAGGTTTATATCAAAGGCGCCAAAAGATGCAAGGAGTGTACGGCTTTGTGGAAAAAGCTGAAGTCGGATTACGAATCGCACGTGAAGATGATAAGCCATGAGATTAAGCGCCACGTGGATCAAGGTAAATTCAATTAGTCATGACGCTGAAATTCTTCGGGGGAGCTGGTATGGTCACCGGCGCCAACTATCTGTTAGAGTCAAATGGCGAAAAAATTCTTATAGATTGCGGGCTGCATCAGGGTAGTCATTATTGCGAACGAAAGAACTTCGAACCGTTTGGTTATGATCCTAAAGAAATAAAAGCAGTTCTTATAACTCACGCGCATATAGATCACACCGGCCGTCTCCCCAAGCTCTACAAAGAAGGCTTCCGGGGGAATGTTTACTCGACTCCACCTACAAAAGATTTTGCGAGAGAGATGCTTTTAGATTCGGAAGACATCTTGAGGAGAGAGTCCGAAAGAGAAAAAGTAGAACCGCTTTACAGCGCGGAAGACGTCGATGGTTTGATGAGGTTGTGGGAAGGAGTAGATTATGGCCAGCCGTTTAATAAGGCCGGATTTAAAGTGACTCTGGTAAACTCCGGCCACATTTTAGGTTCAAGTTCGATAATTATTGAAGCCGAGAACAAGATGGTGGTCTTTTCCGGAGATTTGGGCAACCGCAAGCCCCCGCTTATAAAAGAGTGGGAGCCGCTTGAAATTTCGGCCGATTACTGTCTTATTGAGTCCGCTTACGGCGACAGATTGCATGGAGATTTGGAAAGAAGAGAGGAGATTTTGGAAGATGTTATAGAAGACACAATCAAAGCCGGCGGCGTACTCATGGTGCCTGCTTTTGCTATGGAGCGCATCCAAGCTCTTCTTTATCAGTTAAACGAGTTGGTTGAAAACAATCGCATCCCGCGCGTACCGGTTTTTGTGGATAGTCCCTTAGCGATAAAACTTACCGCAGTCTACAAGTGGTACGAGAGTTATTTTAACGACGAAGCTTGGAAAATGGTTGGAAAAGACAAATCGCTCTTTAGTTTTCCGGGACTAAAACTTTCTTATACAAAAGAAGAATCTCAAGCCATTAAAAATGTCCCTTCGCCTAAAATAATTATTGCGGGGTCGGGAATGTCTCACGGCGGTAGGATAATGTTTCACGAAAAGGAATACTTAAAAGATCCCAAAAGCACGATTCTTTTTATTGGCTATCAAGCGGCTGGTTCTTTGGGAAGACAAATATTAGAAGGCGCAAAAGCAGTGAAGATTTTAGGAGAGGAAGTATCAGTAAGGTGTCGCGTAGTCAATATTTCCGGCTATTCGGCCCACGCGGACCAAGAGCGGCTTTTGGATTGGTTAAGGCCGATGAAAGAAACGTTAAAGAAAGTATTTGTAGTTCAAGGAGATTTGGACGCGAGTGAGAAATTTGCCTCAATCGTCCAAGATCAATTGGCGATACAAACCTATGTTCCTTCCGAAGGCGAAGAGATCGTGTTAAAATAGGATTATATGCCCAGTCAGTATAACTGCGATAAGATTAACTCAAGTTATTGTAGTTTGATGATTGGGCAAGAATAAGGTTAAAGGTCATGAATAAATCATTTAGCAACAAGTTAATCATTAACTTGTAATCGCAGTTATACTACTGGGTATGCACACCAAGCCGAGATACAAAATTTGTGTATCGGGAGCCGCCGAAACCGAACATTGCGGGAAAGATACCTTCGTTATAGCTGAAGAATTAGGCAGAGAGATAGTTCGCCACGGTTGTGTTTTAATCGAAGGAGCTACCACAGGTTTCCCCTTTTGGGTGGCTAAAGGCGCTAAAGAGGAAGGTGGTATTGTGGTCGGTTTTTCTCCAGCCGTAAGCGAGAAAGAGCACATAGACGTTTATAATCTGCCTACAGATTATCACGACATTATCGTTTATACAGGTTTCAATTATTCTGGCAGAAACCTGTTGCTCACGCGAGCCGCTGATGCCGTTGTAGTTGGTTGTGGCAGGATGGGCACTTTGAATGAATTTACTATAGCTTTTGAAGATAGGAAGCCGATCGGTATTTTAGAAGGTTCTTGGGAAACTGATGAAACTTTAAGAGCCCTTATCCAAAAATCTCATAGAGCGGAAGAGATGAAAAACAAGATAGTTTATGCTAAGGACCCCAAAACTCTCCTTGATGGCCTAATTAAAGTTATAGAGCAAGAAAAGAAAAATAATAACCATTATCTTTAGATTCAAAAATAAAAGGTCGCAAACAAGTTCTCTTCAATGCCAAACAAGAAGGGGCCAAAAATTATAGGTATCGTTACACACTACTACAGCAATCTTGGTGTAGCGATAGTAAAGTTTAAGGCAGCGGTTAAAGTAGGCGAAGAAGTGCGTTTCAAAGGCGCCACTACGGATTTCATTCAAAAGATAGATTCGATGCAGTTCAATCATAAAGATATTGCTTCATCCAAGAAAGGGCAAGAGGTCGGGATTAAGGTAAGCGACAAGGTAAGAGAGGGTGACGAAATTTTGGAAGTGGTATAAGGAATTTATTCTGCCGGCGGGGTTGTTGTCGGCGCTCATTATTGGAGCCGGGATGTTCGCTTTGCCTTATGTTTTCGTCGAAGCCGGATTTTTAGCCGGTTTTTTGTATCTCGTCTTGGGTGCCGCGATCTTTTCGACTTTGCACGTTATGTATGCCGAGGTTATTGAGTCCACTCCCGGCAAGCATCGATTCGTGGGATACGCGGAGATTTATTTGGGGTTCACGGGCAAGTGGGCGTCTGTTGTTGCTGTTCTTTTGGGCATGATACTCACGCTCACTGTTTACTTAATCCTCTCGGCGAGTTTTATAAAACTTTTAGCACCGGATTTATCTTCTACAGTAAGCGTTCTTATTTTCTGGGCTTTAGGAAGCGCTGTAGTTTTAATATCCTTAAATAGACTGGCTAACTTTGAGTTTGCGGTGACCCTTGCCATGGTAGGTATTGTCGCCATCCTTTTTATCCTGGGATTTACAATGGCGGACCTGGGAGCATTATCATCCCTGCCGGTTCTAAATCTTAATCAACTTCTTCTGCCTTATGGCGTCGTGCTTTTCTCTTTATCCGGAAGAGCTGCTATATCATCGGTTAAAGAATATTTTTTCAAGCGGGAACTGGATGGCAAAAAGTTAAAAAGAGCCGTTATTTGGGGGACTATTACGCCCGCGGTGGTTTACGCCCTTTTTGTGATGGCGATTGTCTGGTTGTCTCCTCGGGGGGTAAGCGTTGATGCCGTTTCCGGGATACAAATATCTTTTCCCGGTGTTATGGGTTTGATTGGGCTTCTCGGGTTTTTTGTAATCTGGACTTCCTATTTTTTCTTAGGGATTGAGGCGAGAGATATTTTAAGATACGATTTTAAAATACCGCCACTCATAGATTCAATCTTAATTGTCTTTCTGCCGCTTATTCTGTATTTCTATAGTAGCCAGAACCTTATCTTATTTATTAGCATCGCTGGTGGAATCTTTCTGGCGCTCGAGAGTATTTTGGTGGTGCTTATGCGTCGGTCGTTGCGCCCGATAGGCATTTGGGGACACTTTATTATATTATTGCTTCTTGGCGGCATCGTTTACGAAGTTTTTACTAATCTCCAATTGCCCTCTTAGTTCAACGGATAGAACGCGAGATTCCGGATCTCGTGATAGGGGTTCGATTCCTCTAGAGGGCGCAGTAAGGAATTTGTAGTTTTATTTCTGGTATTGTATACTTGAATTAGTTCGAAATTTTGTAAAAACTTTACCCATATGAACAAAATTCTTAAAAAAGCTTCATTTATAAGCGGCTTGTTTCTTTTATTTTCTCCTATTGTTTTTTTATCAGTCTTTACTTTTATATTGAACTTTAATTTTTTCTATAAAACATTTTTATACAACTTCGATACAAATATAGCAGGTATAATAGGTAACGTTATTATATTTACAATCGTCTTGATCGTAAATATTCTAGAAGTTTTGTTTTTTATAAAGATTTTTAATGCATACCGCTTACATGAACCCCTTGCTTATTTTATTATTTATTCACTCGGAATACTTGCTACCATAATGGCACTCGGATCTATGTTATTAATAGGAGGACCCACGGAAAATATGCTCTTTTTAAGAATTATTTTCGTTTCTGTTCTTTTGTTTTTTATACTTCTACTTTTCTCTCTTTTTTCTTTTCGTTATCAAAAGGAAAAATTCTTTGTCGATATGTCCAGTTATTTAATAATTAGAAAAGACCTTATAATTCTTTATCTTTTTAGTATCACAATCGCAATTATTGGTAACTTTATTAACATACCCGTTCTTTCTGCCCAATTCTCTTTGCAAGTGTTTCTATTTTTAGCGGCCTTGTTGATTTTGCCATTCATATATTGGTGGAGAAAAAAAAGAAACATAGGAACACTTCATAGTTTTATATTCTTGCCTAGTTTTCAAATTGTCGCCACAAATCTCGTTATAAAATTAATAGGTATCTTTTACACTATTTTTCTTATTCTCATTACGATCTTTTAGAAGATACACTTATGCGGCGGAAATTACGCCCGATAGGCCTTTGGGGATATTTTATAATACTGATTTGGATTTGGGGTCATGGATTTGTCGATTTGGGGTCAGCAGATTTGAGAGATTTGGGAGATTTGGATTTGGCAGATTTGAAGATTTGGGGTCAGCCACCATTTATGATACACTGGCGGCATGCCACGGGTTGAAAGAACGGATGCAGGAAATCTTGTCTATCATGTCATCAATCGCGCCAACGCACGCGTGCGTATTTTCGATACCGATGATGACTACCAGCTTTTTGAAACCATTCTTGAAGAGGGGGTAGAACGCACCGGCATGCGCATTCTTGCGTATTGTATCATGCCCAACCATTGGCACTTGGTACTCTATCCTCGCAACGACGGCGATCTGGTAGCATTCATGAGTTGGATTACCAACACTCACACCAGGCGCTGGCATGTTGCTAAACATACCATCGGATGTGGCCACCTCTACCAAGGACGGTACAAGTCGTTCTTCTGTGAGAATGATGATTACTTTTTAACCGTGGCGCGGTATGTGGAGCGAAATGCAAAACGTGCCCATTTAGTCAGGAAAGCCGAGCAGTGGCGGTGGTCAAGTGTGTGGTGGCGAGAGAAGGGGATACCACAACACAAAAAACTCCTTTCTACCTGGCCTGTTCCGCGCCCTAAGAACTATCTGTCTTGGTTGAATGAACCTCAGACTCCAGCTGAAGAAGAGGCGATTAGGAAAGCTATTATGAAAAGCAGTCCGTTTGGATCTGATGCATGGGTAAGTAGGACGGTTAAACGATATGGGCTTGAGCAAACACTGCATACGGTCGGACGGAGGAAAAAGAATGGTGGCTGACCCCAAATTCCTGGCTGACCCCAAATTCACGATTCCTCTTAAGGGGACTATTGGTGTGGGGGTGAAATTCCTGTCGGAAGCACAAAATTGTATACTTGGTATAATTACTAATAATGCTTTTTACTGAAATTGTTATCGCGGTCATCTCGGCAGCGGCTATAGGCATC
>CAZHYH010000006.1:0-14831 GCA_964536655.1 uncultured Candidatus Saccharibacteria bacterium | reverse complement strand
TGAAGCCAAAGCGCCTGGCAACTTGTCTCATGCTCCAGCCGGATTTAACTAACCGCACCGCTTCCATGCGGATCCTGGGCAGACGATTATATGTTGTGTACATCCTCATATTTTAGCAGGGGTGGTTCCAAGGTATTGAACCATGACACCTTCTTGACTTTTTATTCAAAATGTGGCATCATCAAAGCACGAGAACAGAAGTCGACTGTTCTTTAATAACTTAATTAATGTGGTGCTTAACCCAAGCCGCGCGCAAGCCGGAGCAAGTTAAGTACGTGATAAACGTATGTCAATAATTATAGGATCATTGCTTATCGCAATCGGACTTGGCCTCATGGTCATTCTCCAAGGACTTCGGCGAATTCCTGCTAATCCGCCGCACAAAGCGCAGGTAACCCTGTTTGGCAAGCGGATACCCGTGTTCAAGGACGAGGGTTGGAGATTTTTCCCCCTTTTCCCATACTTCTTCGGTTTTGTCCTCGTGAAAGTAGAACGAATTGCCTTCACGATAGTCGCGGAGAAAGTAAGAACACCTGATCGCGCTAACACAAAAGTCCCCATAATCATAACTATACGCCCCAGTTCCAACCATCTCATCCAATATCTTGATAGCGGAGGAGAAGAGGGCGTGAAGCAACAACTCACCGGAAAAATACAAGAACGGATGCGTGAATGGGGAATGGGCGGCGAAGAGGGGCCCGCTAACTGGCGGGAACTCAACAGATCGCAGCTTGAAGCAGCGAGCGTGCTCGTGAAAAAAATTGCGGGCAAGTCACTGGTAAAAATCCCCGACTACGCTCAAAAAGTTCCGACTTTCATCTGGCTTCGTTACTTCTCGCAACCGCGGCCAACAAAGAACTTTCTAGAAAACGAAGAGCCGTGGGCAAAAGATGAATGGAAGCAAGTGGAAAATGTAATCCGGAATATCAAGGAGAACAACGGGGATCATGCCTTCGATGCTCTTAAGAAAGCAGTGGAGGAGCGACGAGAACAAGTTGACGCCATTCGTATGGGCACCGCGAAAATTCTCATTGAGGATCTTGGGGTGTTTATCGAGCGTCTGAATCTCGGCGACATGGATGTCCTCGGAGGCGTAAGTGAACAAGCCGAAGCGCAAGCGAGGGAAGTGGAAGAACGAGAAGCGGAAAAGGTGGAATTAAGCCACGTAAAGCAGAGAATTCAGACATTCATGGATATGGGTTATTCCAAAGAACAAGCCTTGGAGATCGTCCAAACTGAGCGCGGCAAAGTCACTAAGAGCATTTCCGAGACTAAAGTGAATGTTTCGCCTGAAACTCGTGAGATGATCAAAGATGTTCTGCCGCCTCTTGCAAGATCGCTGGGGAACTTAATTACTAAGAAGGGAGGTAAAAACATATGAACAAAGAACACGAAAAAGTCCCTCGTTGGACTTGGAAAATAGCGTGGCTCTTGCTCATAGTTGGTATCTTGGTAGTTGCATCAACTGCATTCCCCAGGTCATTCCCTTCCTTGGGCGCAGGTTGGTTTACCAAGACCACCACTTCACAAGTAAAGCCACCTCAAGATCCATGCTCTTACCGCTATGCCTCTGCTTCAATGAAGCGCATAACAGTAGTACTGCCAGCAAATGGAGAATGGTCAGAAAAAGTGGCGCTAACCGGTCAAGCTGGAAAGTGTTACTATTTCGAGGGTCCCGAAGGAACCGAAGTACGCTTCGGTGACGGGACTCGTGGCTCTATTGCCGGTAAACACTACGGAGCTAAGATTCCGCTATTCCAGTTTAGTAATCCAGTAGGCGGCACAGTCACGATTGCGATTGAGCAATAGAACAAAATCCCTTCATAGATATCTATGAAGGGATTTTAATTTTTACAAAATATTGTCGGCTTTTTACTATGGAGTTATCGGAGCACCAATAAAGTTTTGAACGATATTAACAACGCCAGCGGCAACCAAAGCTACCACAATGGCCACCACAACATAGATAATTATATTCTTTGCTTGCTTCAATTTTTCCTCATTTCCTCCAGCGGTCAGATAGAGAAATGCGGCGTAGAGTAGAAAAACTACGGCGATAACTACAATAAACCCAAAAAGCCACTCCGAGGCCAATGTTATTTTATCAATGATTTGTTGAAGAGAAGTTATCGGCTTGGGGAGAGGTGCGGCTAGAGCTACCGGAGCCAACAAGGTCGATAAAAACAGGTTTGTAGCAATTATACCGACTTTTACTTTAAAATTCTTCATATTTGTTCTTATTTTGGGCCGACCTTTCATTTTATATTATTACTATTATGTATAGTAACATAACAACTAATAAATTTCCATCGCCTGACCAATTATCATTAAGTGAGCTGCTTGATTAAATCTGGAATGCCGCTCGCAATCAGTACTACAACAAGACCAATAATAGCATATAAAATGGTTCTTTTCCCCTTACTAAATTGTTCTGGATTGCCAGCCGCAGTAAGCATCTGAAAAGCGCCGTAGAGAATCATAATAGTAACAATAGGTATGGCGATTTTGAAAAGCCATTTGGAAACCGCTATAAGAAGATCTGTTAGTGTATCAAATTTTAAGGGGTTTTCGATGCCACTGCCAGGGATTAAGCCACTACTAGGAAACTGTCCGCTACTAGGACACAAATCGGCGCCCGGTAGACAAGTTTGAGTGTTCGGATCACAACACGCAGCTAAAACCCTACTTATTAAACTATAAAACATATTTTATAAAGTATATCACTAACATTGTAAACCGCCAAAAATGGCCCAATTACCAGTGCATTTAGTGAAAACTGTAATAAATGTATTCACAATTAACCAAGAAGATAGAACGATAATGATGCCTATAACCGCGGATGTGATTGCCTGTTTGCCTCTGCTTGTTCTCTCTTCGGATCCGCCCGAAGTCAAAAGCATAATACCTCCCCAAATTATGAAGACCACAGCCAGCATAGCGGCTATTTTCAAACCAAAATTAATAATGTTGTAACCAAGTTGATATAATTCCGGCAAACCGCAACCGCTGGACGGGCATTTAGGCACTATACCTTGTGCTAAGGCAACTTTTACAAAATCCAGCATTTTATTATCTCATTAAAGCTGTTAGTTTATCCTCGGCCTCGCGTAAAGCTTTCTCTGCCGAAAGCTTACCCGTTGTTACTGATTCTATCATATCATCGAAACTTTTTTTAACTTCTACGTTATCAATCTGCGGCCAACTTCTCGCGGTCAAGGCTTGAGCCGCGAAAACGCCCAAGGTCGGATTCGTAAGATACTTGTTAATTAAAAAGCGGGGAGCCGGAGGTTTGCCGGTGAGAGTAATATAATTGGAAGCGACTTCGGAGTTCGTTGTAGTGAAAATAATGAAATCCCAGGCCTCTTTGGGGTGCGGGGTCTTAATGGAGGCCGCGAGCCCCCAGTAATTAGCGAAATTAATCGCTTCGTTTTTATTAAACTGCGGCGCCTGGGCAACGGCAAAATTTAAGGCGGGATTTTTAGCTTTGATTTCCGGGATTTCAGAAGCATAAGCCATAATCATGGCCGTTTGTTTCGCGGCGAAAGAATCTATGGAAGGTTTAAAGGAATCTGACCAGGTATAATAAGCGCTTCCAGATCTTGAAAATTGCGTATAAAAATTTAAAGCGGCTAATCCCTGCGGGTTGGAAATAGCCATTCGCGATCCGTCGGGGTTCACCATTTCGGTTTTATACTGCAACATTATCAAGCTTAAAATATCGGCGGCGTTAGTAACGCTCCTTGAAGTTCCTCCGATGGAAAGAGCCGCTCTTGAAAGACCCCCGCCGACCTTAAACTCTCTTACTTTCAAAATAGTGGCTTTAAGTTCATCCCAAGTGGTGGGAGCGAGCGCAATGCGTTTATTGTCAAAAATGTCGCGGTTGTAAAATAGCGCCAGCGTATCCACGGAAAGGGGCAGAGAAAAGATTTGGCCGCCTTTCACGAAGTCCTGCTCGACTACCACGGGAAAAAGATTGCGGAAAGTAGATAATGGAATTTGTTCCGAACTCGCCGGGACAACTTTATTGCCATGCTTGGGGAGCCAAGTATTATGAAACATAAACACATCCGGGCCGCTTCCGGCAGCCAAAGCGTCAAGCAGTTGTTTCTCATAAGTCGCGGCATCTAACTTCGTGTATCTGACTCTGACGCTCGGATAAATACTCTCAAACTTAGTTATAGACTCCTGCCAAACTTTAAGTTCGTCACCCACGCCCCAAACTTCTAACTCCACATTAGGCCTGTTAAGGTCATCCTTCAAACCAAAACCAAAAACAACCATAAGCAAGATAACGAGGGCAACGAACCCCGCAACGCTCAATATTATTAATTGTGGCTTAGTAAAACGCATACTTATTTAGTATAAATCAAAATTGAAAAATCAAAAATCAAAAAGATAATATAAAATTTAAAAATGATTTTAACATTTTAATTTGTCATTTTACATTTTGATATTTACACTTTGAATTTTTCACAAACAAACGGTTCCCGCAATCTTATCGCCGGCCTTTAGGCGCATGATGCGCACGCCTTGGGCGGATCGGCCAGTGTTCCTCACGCTCGTGAGCTCCGTCCTTAAAATTTGTCCCTTGACCGAAATCGCCAAGAGTTCTTTCTCCTCAAAAATTAAGTGCGTAGAAACAAGCCGCCCCGTCTTTACGGTAATTTTAGCAGTCAATATTCCTTTGCCGCCGCGTCTCTGAATTTTATACTCCTTAAGCGAAGTGAGTTTTGCAAAACCGTTTGCCATAACGACAAACACTCGATATTCGGAAGCTTTGTTGGACTCTATAACATTGAAGGCGCTTACCAAATCATCCTTCTTCAGAGAAATTGCCCTCACTCCAGAAGCAGTGCGGCCCATTGATCTCACTTCTTTTTCCTTAAAACGAATGGCTTGGCCCAGCGCGGTGGTAAGGATAAGTTCGTTAAGACCTGAAGAAAGTTTAACCCACTTAAGGTGATCTCCTTTCTTGAGATTTACGGCAATAATGCCGCTCTTACGAACATTGGCGAACTCGGCAAGTTCTGTTTTTTTCATGACGCCTTTTTCGGTAACCATCACCAGATATCCGGGGGTTTTATTCCTTTCGGCCGAGTAGGTAATAATAGCGCTTATTTTTTCTTGAGGAGGAATCTCCAAAAAGTTGTGTATGGCTTTGCCTTTGCTTACGCGGCTGCCCACCGGTATTTCATAAACTTTCGTCTGATAAGATTTGCCGCTCGCGGTGAAGAATAAAATATTGTCGTGAGTATTAGCCCTCAAGAAGTGCCCAACCACATCTTCTTCTCCAACTTCCGTGCCAATAAGACCCTTGCCCCCGCGACGCTGTTTTTTAAATGTGTCTGGCGGCAAACGCTTGATATATCCGTCGCCGGACATAGTAACAATCGTATCTTCCGCAGGTATCAAATCTTCAACGTTAAACTCCTTCAGGCCGGTAATATGTATTTTGGTCCTTCTCTCTCCGCCGAATTTATTTTTTAAATCGCCAAGCTCCGATTTAATAACGCCTAAAATTTTTTCCGTGCTCTTCAGAAGGAGAGTTAGTTCTTTTATAAGTTTCTGCTTTTCTTTGAGCTCATCTTCTATTTTCTTGCGCTCCAAAGCCGCCAAAGTCTGAAGCTTCATTTCTAATATAGCCGTGGCTTGCACATCGCTCAACTTAAAATTCTGAACCAATTTTTTGTGCGCGTCCTCTTTGTCGGCAGATTTTTTAATGGTAGCGATTATCTTGTCAATAACCGAAAGCGCTTTGGCTAGTCCCTCTAATATATGGGCTCTCTCCCTGGCTTTCTTGAGGTCAAATTCAGTGCGGCGCCTCACGACTGTTTCTCTATGGGTAATAAAGTTTGAGAGAACGTCCTTTATAGACATAATTCTGGGTTTTAAGCCCTCTGTTATGGCCAACATATTAAGATGAAAATCTTTTTGCAGATCAGTCCAGTTCCAAAGCTGATTCATTACTTTCTGCGGTATGGCGTCGGATTTTAATTCAATCGCGATGCGCAACCCTTCTTTATCCGATTCATCGCGTAAGTCGCGAATTCCTTCTATCTTCTTGCCCTGTACCAACTCGGCAATCTTTATAATGAGTTCGGCTTTATTCACCTGATAAGGAATCTCTGTGATTATAATTTTCTTTTCATCAACTTCTGCCACCCCCCTTACCGTGATCCTGCCGCGACCGGCCGTGTAAGCTTCGATAATTTCTCTTTTATTGTAAATAATTCCTCCGGTGGGAAAATCCGGTCCATGAACAAATTGCATTAAGTCTTCCGAAGAAGCGTTCGGGTGATCAATCAGGTGATTAGTAGCATCCACCACTTCACCCAAATGATGAGGCGGGATATTAGTAGCCATACCGACAGCAATGCCAGAAGAACCATTTATTAATAAGTTAGGTACTTTTGCGGGTAAAACCTTGGGTTCCACCTTTGTAGCATCGTAGTTAGGCATGAAATCAACCGTTTCTTTATCTATATCCAACAAAAGCTCCTCGGCCAAAGCAGAAAGCCGGCACTCCGTATACCTCATAGCCGCCGGGGAATCTCCATCAATACTGCCCCAGTTGCCTTGGCCGTCTATAAGCGGGTAACGCAAAGAAAAATACTGAGCCATCCTTGCTAAAGCATCGTAGACTGCTATATCGCCGTGCGGGTGATATTTGCCCAACACTTCACCAACAACATTGGCCGACTTCCTGAATTTAGCCGAATGAGTAATGCCCGATTCCCACATGGCCCATAAAATCCTCCGGTGAACCGGTTTTAATCCGTCGCGAACATCAGGTAACGCGCGGCCCACTATAACCGACATGGCATAGTCCAGATAGGAATCCTTGAGCTCGATCGTTATTTCTTTTTTTTCTATTTTTCCTTCTCCTTCAACCATATCAATTTAGTTTCTTCTTCGCTCAAATCTTTTTTCTTCACGGACACTTTATCTTGCGCTTCCACCGTTTGACCAAACTCTTTCATGAGCATCTTCGCATTTTCATCGCTATAGCAAATGACAATTCTAGGGTCGGCGTCTTTAATCAAAGATATTATTTTTTTAGCGTCGGCCTCTCCATCAATAAACAGGACATCAACCTCTCCAATCTTTTCCAAAAATCCCTCGTCTAAATCCTTTTCTATCGAGCCCAAAAAACAAAGCTGCAAGCCGTCCATTTTAACAAGATAAACCGTGCGGATATTTTTGGCGTCGGATTCTTTCTCTAATACAATACCTCTAACTTTAATACCCATCACCTCATATTCTCCCGGACCTTGGATTAAACTTAATGAAGAAGTCGAAGAGATGGGAAGTGAGGTTTTAGTCCTTAAAGTCAAATTAGTTTTGTTATCAATGGTAGTCGGATCTAAAGAGAGTCTAAATTCGCCCGCCTGCGGAACGGGCGAGCGGGTTTCACAAATCACGCCGGATAACTTCGATGCCTTTACAACCATTATTGCTATTTTATCAGAATCGGGGTTGATTTTCAATTCGTCTTTCTCTATAATTCCGCTCATATGTCAGGTAGTGAAAACTCGACTTGTTCACCAAAGGCGAACGAAACGATTAAACAGTTATAAATGAATCTACCTGAAAATAAACAATGAAAGATTTAAAGGTAAAAATTATCAATATAATTAGTCGAGTTTCTACTACCTGATATGCAAGCCGCATCACTCAAAACCCAGGAGTCGGTGGAACTCCAAATTTTAAAGTCCGAACCGGGGCTTATGCCGATACTAAAGCCCGGGGACTTGATTCAGGTGAAAGTTTTAGAAAAGAAGGGTAAAGCTGTTTATTTTGACGTACCTAAAGTCGGCACCGGCATAATATACGGCGCGGAACTCTTAAACGCCAGGGACGCCATTAAGAAATTGAACTCGGGCGACGAAGTTTCCGCCAAAGTTATAGTGCCGGAGAACGAGAACGGCCTTATAGAACTCTCTCTTAGCGAGGCGGATAAGCAAAAAGTTTGGCAAGAACTCAAAGAAATAAAGGAAAAAGATGAAGTTTTTGCCATAAAGGTGGCAAATGCGAACTCCGGAGGTCTTATAGCCGAAGTCAACGGTTTGTCTGCTTTTCTGCCGGGCTCGCAATTATCGAGCGAACATTATCCTAAAGGCGCTGAAGGCGACAGAACTAAAATGATAGAAGAGTTTAAAAAGTTTATCGGCGAGGAACTCCAAGTCAAAATATTGAGCTTAAACCCCAGGACAAATAAGCTAATAATTTCTGAGAGAGAGGCTGCTAATGCCAATGTCAAAGACCTGCTTAATAAGTATAAAATAAGCGATGTTATCTCTGGTATAATCTCCGGCGTGGCCAATTTTGGAGCTTTTCTCCGTTTTGCCGATAGTCCCGAAATAGAAGGTTTAATCCATATATCGGAACTGGATCACCGTTTGATAGACAATCCAAAGGAGGTGGTTAAAGTAGGCGACATGGTAAGCGCGAAAATACTGGAAATAAAAGAGGGTAGAGTAACGCTCTCATTAAAAGCGCTAAAACCAGATCCTTGGGAGAATGTAGAAGCGAATTTTAAAGCCGGTATGACGGTAAGCGGAAAAGTTTATAAACTAACTCCGTTTGGAGCTTTCATTATGCTAACTGATGACATTATCGGGCTAATCCACGTTTCGGAATTCGGTTCGCTCGAAGAATTAAAGAAAAAGTTAGAGAAGGACTCCGTTCACGAATTCGTTATAGATTCAATCAAGCCGGAAGATAAGAGAATTGTCCTAAAGTTAAAGATTTGAAGAATTTAAATCTGTATAAAAATTTCTTTTGGGTTATCGCCATTCTTCTGTCGTTCGCGCTTCTCCTTTCGGTAGTTTATCAAATACAACAGCCGATAAAAGAAGTTGATATAAGCGAACTCATAAATAAGATTAATGCCGGAGAAGTGTCCGGTATCACCGTAGCCGGAAATAATTTAGAAGTTAGTCTTACCACGGGCGAGAAAATTATCTCTAAAAAAGAGCCAGGCGTTGGCATCACCCAGACTCTGGTTAATTACGGGGTAACTTCTGAAAGACTCGCGAGCACGTCTATTAAAATTAAAGATGAATCCGGGTTTAGTTTTTGGATGGCAATTTTAATTCCAACACTATTACCTCTCCTCATTATTATCGGGGTTTTTTTGTATATATCCAAACAAGCCAAGGGAGGTATTAATCAAGCATTCTCTTTTGGAAGAGCTAACATCAAGCCCTTCTCTGGTTTCAAAGACAAAGTAACCTTCGCGGATGTAGCCGGACTTGAAGAGGCTAAAGAAGAATTAAGAGAGGTTGCCGATTTCTTAAAGAGTCCCAAGAAATATATCGATATGGGCGCGAAGATTCCTCGGGGCGTCTTGCTTATGGGCCCTCCGGGAACAGGCAAAACTTTACTTGCCAGAGCTGTAGCCGGAGAAGCAAACGTTCCCTTCTTTCATATATCAGCCTCTGAATTCGTAGAAATGTTTGTCGGCGTTGGGGCGGCGAGGACGAGAGACGCTTTCGCCACCGCCAAACGCTCCGCTCCTTCCATACTATTTATTGATGAAATTGATGCTGTAGGACGCGAGCGCGGCGCCGGTCTTGGCGGAGGACACGATGAAAGGGAACAAACCTTAAATCAGATATTAGTTGAAATGGACGGCTTCGACCGCGATACCAGAGTTATAGTTCTCGCGGCAACCAATAGGCCGGACATACTCGATTCCGCGCTCTTAAGAGCGGGTAGGTTTGACCGAAGAGTGCTTCTTGATTTGCCGGATATAAGAGAGCGGGAAGCAATATTAAAAATACACACCAGGAACAAGCCCTTAGAAAAAGAGGTTGATTTTAGAAGGGTGGCGACGAGGACGCCTGGGTTTTCCGGCGCAGACCTTGCGAACGCAGTTAATGAGGCTGCCATTCTAGCGGCTAAAGAGGGCAAAAAATTAATTGGGCAGTTCCATCTTTACAAATCTATAGAAAAAGAGATGTTAGGGCCGGAGAGAAAAAGTCGGATTATTTCTGAAAAAGAAAAAGAAATCACCGCTTACCACGAAGCGGGGCACGCCGTAGTGGCCGCAGGACTTAAAGACTCTGATCCGGTACATAAAATATCGATTGTGAGCCGAGGACGCACAGGGGGTTACACGTTAAAATTGCCGCTTGAAGAACAAAGGTTAAAAACCAAAGCGCAGTTTATGGCAGATCTTGCGATGCTGCTCGGCGGTTACGTATCAGAAAAGTTGACTTTCGGCGATGTTTCTACGGGAGCCTCGAATGATCTTAAAGAGACTTCTACTCTCGCCAGGGCACTTACTACCCGTTTTGGCATGAGTGATCTGGGGCCAATAACTTTCGGCAAGACGGAAGAAATGGTATTTTTGGGCAGAGAGATGACCACAGAAAGAAATTACTCTGAAACGACCGCTACTAAGATTGACGGGGAAGTCAAAAAGTTTATCGATCGCAGCTATAAAACAGCTAATAAAATTCTTTCTACTTACGGAGCTGCAGTTAAAAAAATAGCTAAAACTTTAATAGAAAAAGAAACTTTAGAGCAGGAGGAGTTCTACAATCTTATCAAGGAATTTAATTTGAAACCTATAAGCGCTTAAGTTAAAATCCACATTGTAAGCGCCCATAGCTCAGCCGGTTAGAGCACAGTCCTTATAAGACTGGGGTCCTTGGTTCGAATCCAAGTGGGCGCACATCCGCGCGCTTAGCTCCCTCCTTCGCTCACACTTCGGAAGGGCAAGCAAGTGGTAGGCCTGCCTGCCGGCAGACAGGGAGACTCATTTATTCACACCGTTAGATTTGATAGGGGCGTTTAGCTCAGTGGTAGAGCGTCGCATTTACACTGCGAAGGTCGTAGGTTCAATCCCCACAACGCCCACTCGAATAAATTGAACAGCTATAGTATACTATACATATTATAGTATTAAGCTGTTTAATTATGAAAGAAAAAGAAAGGGGTCTTGCGATTACTTTGCGCAAAGAAGGTTTGTCGATGGGCGAAATTGCTCAAAGACTTGGTGTTTCAAAAGGAAGTATTAGTTTGTGGGTCGGCAAAATTCAATTAACCTCGGCACAAAAGAAAACACTTTCCTCAAAGAGTCACGATAAAGAAGTAGTAGAAAATAGAAGGGCTTCTCGTCTAAAAAATGAAAAAGCGAAAAGACAAATTATTATCGATGCCGCACAAAAAGAAATTAAGTCATTAAGTGAGAAAGAGTTGTGGCTTATTGGTGTAATGCTTTATTGGGCTGAAGGCGGGAAGACTGATAGAGGGTTGGTTCGTTTTTCGAATAGCGATCCGGAAATGATAAAAATAATGATGGTTTTCTTTCGAAGAATCTGCAAAGTTCCAGAAAGCAAATTTCGGGGATATATACACATTCATCCTCACCTTGATTATAAAAAGGCCGAGCGATATTGGTCATTTATAACAAGTATTCCTCGAAAGCAATTTTTCAAAACCTATAGAAAAATGAATATTGCTAGTAAGCACAAGCGTGACAACCTACCTTTAGGAACTTTTGATATTTATATTTGCAGCACAGAATTATTTTTGAAGATCTTTGGGTGGACTCAGGGAATTTTTAAATCTTACTAACATCAGAGGCAGAATTTCTCACTACTACACTTAGAAGGTTATTTTAAATCCGTTACAAAAATCCTCCCTTCAAAAAATCTTCGGCTCCAACCTCACACTACAATCGCGCGAAGCGCGCGGCGTTCCCAGAAACCAATGGTTTTCTTTGGCGACCGCCAAAGAAAATTCTGAAAAATTATCACTCTCTACTCTCTTGGTGGGATTATACGCTGATTTACTAACCTATTTTACCAAAAATTATTGAATTTTACCTAGTCATACGGGTAGTCACTCGCCCCACCTCGGAATGACTACCCTGTGTTTCTAAAACCGCCCTTCATTCCTCGCTTTTCTGACCTTGCTTAGTCAAAATCCCAAGTCCGACTTCACTCCGCTACGCCCCCATTCCACGCTTGTGCTGTTTCCCACAATATCCGCCTTCGGCGGATTGGCTCGCCGCCCTGCTGGTCGGCTCGCAGGACGCGCCGGAATTCCTCCCCTTAATATTATATTCCACTTTGGCATATTACGCTATGGAATATAACATAAAGATATAAATATGCCAAAGACAATTTACTCAAAAGACCATAAATACACTGTTGAGCAATTGAAAAAGGCTCGTATTGCCGCTAAGCTAGACCAACAAAAAACTGCAAGGTTACTTAAAAAAACTCAGTCCTATGTCTCGAAATTAGAATCAGGACAAAGGCGGATTGATGTTATGGCATTGCGAGAGTTTGCCAGAATTTATAAAAAACCAATCAGTTATTTTTTAAAGTAAATATGTATAAATACCACCACCCCAAGCCAATTGTCGTAAAGCTCACCGACGAGCTTGGTTTTCAACTGAGGCAAAAAGCGGCGGGATATATATTGCCGCAAATCAAAATAGAACCGGCGCAGAACGAGGAAGTTTAGAAGAACAAGGATTTGGCGCACTTGCAGAAATGGTTATACGGAACAAGTTAGGTATGCCAGAAATTAACCCCGAAGATCATCCTCTCGGATATGACCTTTTACTCCCATCCGGCGTAAAAGTTGATGTTAAATGTCGCGGCGGCGCACTACCATTTAAAGAGGAATACGAAAGCAGCGATGGTATTGCAAGAGAAGCAAAACATAATTTTTTTGCGCGACAGATGCATGACGAAAGATTAGACGCAGATATTTATGTTATGACTCACCTCGAAACTCCCAGCAAAAGAGAACTTCCGGGTACGACCAGACAAAGAAAATGGATACTTTATATCTGTGGCTGGGTATCAAAAGAACGAGTAGCGAACGAAGGCGTTTATCTGCCTCGCGGCTCTCTTACCGAACAAGGAAGAACATGGTTTACATATCGTGGGCAAGAAATAGAGTATTATAACCGCAATCTCAACGGATTGGATACAGTTGAAGATTTACTAAGTATTGATACGTCAGATATTGAAAAGGATAAAAACCACAAAGGTGATCTAAATTTAACTTCCGTTGATGCTGTGAGAATCGCCTATGACCTCATTGGTCGCGGTGTACTTTCAGAAAAACATCTTGCCTTTGTTCAGAAAGAAACCGGTCTAAGTAAAATAGTGAAGCCTGTTTTACACGCAAATCAGTATTTCCACCTGCTGTACTGGCTCAAAGGAAAAGGCGCGCTGACTGATAGTGAAATTGAAAAAGCGCGAAAAACTCTCCAGGAAGAACCGTATAGTGGAATCTAAAACAACTTACTACTAGTAGCTTTGTATTGCACCTCCGCTTCCTTAATACGCTGTTTAGAAACCTCAATATAATCCACTCGATGTTTCTTAAATAAATAAACTTCTTGATTTTTCTCAATTCCGATAAATTTTCTCCCCTCTAAAACAGCAGAAACCAGAAAACTCCCGCTACCACAAGTGTTATCTAAAACTACATCCCCTGGCTTGGTGAATGTTTTTATTAAGTATCTGCCTAGCTCTACTGGTTTTTGCGTTGGGTGGTACACGGGACCTTCGCTCTCTGCGGTCTTAAAATAAACTACATCTGTTGGATAACGCTCCCCATTACTCTTTACTTCTACAGTCTTAAAATCGCCATAACTTCCAGTGAATTGATCCTTCCTAAAGCCTTTGTTATAGGGTTCACCATAAGTCATTTGCGGATTATAAGCCGGCTGGCTCTTGTAGAAAATACAAACATCTTCGTGTTTGCGAAGCGGTTGTTTTTTTGCGTTTAAAAAATTAGTCGGTTTTGACTTGACCCAAGTGATTTTATATTTAAATAGTCTCGGATTAGATAGTATAAGGTTCGCCGTAAAGAGTCCTTGCCCAGTCAGAGCAATAACACCCTTGTCTTTGATAATGCGCTCGTAATGGTTCCAAAGTTGATCAGTGGGAATAACGCTGTCCCAGTGATTTTGTGTCGTGCCGTATGGCAGATCACACAAAATCATATCTATTGATTTTGTCGGAATTTCTTTCATCACTTCCAAACAATCTCCCTCTATAACTTGATTTATAAAATGGGGTATTGTCTTTTTGATGTTTTTTGTAGTTTTGGCTTTTGATTTTCCTTCTTCTACACCGAGATTTTTTCGCAAATACCAAAGACAATAAGTGTTAACTGGTAGCCCCTCCGATTTAGCTCGTTGTTCAAGCTCAATAAAGGAATCTGTACCAAGTAAGTTTCTTAGTTCATTACTACCAAGATCGGCGATACTTTTGTATAAATCTTTACTTCTTTCACCAAAAGCCAAAATAACCCCCTTAGCTTTAGGATTAACTTCTTTGTGGTCAGGGAAATAAACCGCTTTAAAAACTTGGTTGCTGGGCATGCTTATATTATAGTATGATACCTGCATGGAGTTTATCCACAGCCCAGAGTTCAAGAAAATATTTTCCTTTCGAGCTTCGCCCTCCTATAAAATCTCCTCTCGGGAAAGTAATTGGCTTGAGTTTAAGGAATCATTTAATTGGCTATCTAAACAAAGCTACGCAAAAAGTATGGCTGCTTTCGCAAACAACAAAGGCGGCTATATGGTTTTTGGAGTTAGAAATAACCCCAAAGAATTGGTTGGTCTGCAGTCAAGTAACTTTGAGACAACGGATGAAGAAAAAATAACTTCTTACCTAAATAGCTGTTTCTCGCCTGAAATTGAATATGAAAAATCTACAGTTACTGTTAAGAGTAAAACTGTGGGCATAATTAAAGTTCATCAGAGTAAAGATAAACCAGTAATGTGTATCAAAAATGACGGCGAGCTGAAAGAGTCCGATATCTATTATCGCTACAGTGGTAGAAAT
>CAZHYH010000005.1:0-14896 GCA_964536655.1 uncultured Candidatus Saccharibacteria bacterium | reverse complement strand
ATTTGATTAAATTGACAAAAGAAAATCTTCTTTGTTAATATTAGCCGCATATGCCCAGTTAGTAGAACTGCGATTAGATTAACTCAAGTTATCGCAGCCTAGTGATATTGGGCAAAAAGGTTGAAGACCATGAAAAACAAACAATTTAGCGACAAGTTAATCGATAACTTGCAATCGCAGTTTCACTACTGGGTATGCCGACGATACATCAGCTTTTAAAAAAGGGGAGAAAGAGGGGAGGAAGCAAAGATAGAACTCCAGCCTTGGGGGTTTATTTTAACGTGCTTAAGAATAAACCCGTTTATTCACCCTCCCCGTTTAAACGCGGAGTTTGCCTTAAAGTCTTTACCACTACGCCTAAGAAACCTAATTCTGCTTTGCGTAAGGTAGCGAGGGTAAGACTCACTAACGGTCAAGAGGTTACCTCTTATATTCCGGGTGAGGGGCATAGTCTGCAAGAGCATTCCGTAGTTATGATTAGAGGGGGGCGCGTCAAAGACCTGCCCGGCGTTCGTTATCACATTGTACGAGGTATGTTGGATACCACTGGCGTCCAAAATCGCAAACAACAAAGAAGCAAGTACGGAGCTAAAAGAAATAAAGCCACTAAATAGTTATGACCCTTCAACAAGTTCAGGCCTTCGGCTCTGAGGTTTTCGACTCCGAGGCTCAGACTCGAGGAGCTCAGGCTCGAAGAGGTCATGGTGAATAACATTGAACCATGAGAAAAAAAAGAAATTATCAAAGAGAATTTAAGCCCGACGTGGAATACGGCAGTGTTGCCGTATCTCGTTTCGTTAATTATCTGATGAGCGACGGTAAGAAGTCTGTGGCGGAAAGGGTAATGTATGATGCTATGAAATTGGCAGGGGAGAAAGCTAAAGCAGAATCATTAATAGTTTTCGAGAAAGCTTTAGAAAATGCGGCTCCTACGGTGGAAGTTTCTTCCAAGCGCGTGGGAGGAGCTAACTATCAAATTCCCAGAGAAGTGAGACCGGAGAGAAAATTTATGTTGGCCACTCGCTGGATTATTGCGGCTGCCAGATCTAAAAGAGGAAAGTCGATGGCGGAAAGATTAGCGGAAGAATTGCTGGCTGCTTACAAGAACGAGGGTTCTGCCATAAAAAAGAAACAAGACGTTCACAGAATGGCGGAAGCAAACCGTGCTTTTGCGCATTTCGCTCGATAATTATATATTTCTCATAATTTAAACCGAAAAAACTCGGAGATTTTATTGATATGGTTAAACTTTATCCAATTGAAAAAATAAGAGATATAGGAATCATCGCTCACATCGATGCCGGCAAAACTACGGTATCTGAACGCATTCTTTTTTATACTGGCATTTCTCACAAGATAGGCGAGGTGCATGAGGGTGAAGCGATTATGGATTGGATGGAACAAGAGCGCGAGCGCGGCATTACTATAACTTCTGCCGCCACGACTTGTTTTTGGACGCCAACTTATCACGGAGACGACAAAAAATATGAGTATAGGATCAATCTTATTGATACTCCGGGGCACATCGACTTTACGATTGAGGTGAAAAGATCTTTAAGAGTACTGGATGGCGCGGTGGTTGTGTTTGACGGCGTGGCGGGTGTTGAACCTCAATCAGAAACAAATTGGCACTACGCAGATGAGTACGAGGTACCTCGTATTTGCTTTATTAATAAACTCGACAGGATGGGTGCTGATTTTGAAAAAAGTTTATCTTCAATTAAAGAAAGGCTTACCCCCAACGCTTTGCCTATTCAGCTGCCAATCGGCATGGAGGGAGACTTTGTTGGGGTCGTCGACCTCATTAAGAACAAAGCTTTTGAATTCGAGGGTGAAAAAGGAGAGAAAGTAGTAGAGATTCCTATCCCGGAGAAAATGAAAGTCGAAGTTCAAAAGCGCCGTCACGAACTGGTAGAGCGCATTGCCACGGAAGATAATGAATTAACGACTAAATATTTGGAGGGTAAAGATATTTCCGAAGAAGAACTTCGGGCTGTTTTAAGAAAAGCCACTATTCGAGTGAGTCTTATTCCGGTTCTTTGCGGTTCTGCTTTGAAAAATAAAGGCGTTCAGCTGATTTTAGACGCGGTAGTCGACTTCTTACCTTCACCTCTTGACCTGAAAGGAGTCAAGGGTATTAATCCAAAAAATAATGAAGAAATTACAAGAGAACCAAAAGACGAAGAGCCGTTTGCCGCCTTAGCCTTTAAGATTGCCGCCGACCCGTATGTAGGTACGTTAACGTACTTCAGGGTTTATTCAGGCATTTTGAAACGAGGCAGTTACATCTTGAATGCTACTAAAAATAATCAAGAACGCGCCGGTAGAATCTTAAAGATGCATGCTAATCACCGTGAAGAAATTGAAGAGATATACACCGGTGAAATAGGCGCCTTGGTGGGTTTAAAAAATACAACCACCGGCGATACCTTGTCCGACCAAGACAATCCGATCATTTTGGAATCAATAGAATTCCCAGAACCGGTCATCAGTCAAAGAATCAGTCCGAGAACTAAAGCTGATCAGGAAAAGATGGGTCTTGCTTTAAGAAAATTAGCAGAAGAAGATCCAACTTTTAAAGTAAGCGGTGATCAGGAAACTGGCGAAACCATTATTGCTGGTATGGGTGAACTTCATTTGGAGGTATTGGTTGAACGTATGAAGCGTGAATTCGGGGTTGGGGCTGACGTCGGCAAACCTCGGGTCGCTTATAAAGAGACAATTACCAATGACGCTAGCGCTGAAGGTAAATATATACGTCAATCTGGCGGCAGGGGTCAATACGGGCATGTTTGGTTAAGAGCGAAAGCTGGTGAACGTGGAAGCGGTTTAGTATTCATTAATGAGATTAGAGGCGGAACAATCCCGCAAGAATTTATTCCAGCAGTTGAGAAGGGCGTGAAAGAAGCGATGTCAAGAGGAGTAATAGCCGGATATCCGCTAGTTGATATGGAAGTCGCTTTATACGATGGTTCTTATCACGAAGTAGATTCATCCGAGGCCGCATTTAAAATTGCCGCGTCTATGGCTTTACAGGAAAGCGTTAGGCGCGCGAAACCCATTATTTTAGAACCTATAATGAAGATTCAAGTTTTGGCGCCGGGTGATTTCTTAGGCGACGTTACTGGAGATATTTCTTCAAAAAGAGGCAAGATTGAGGCTATGAGTGATAGGGGAAGCATAAAAGTTATTGATGCTAAAGTTCCACTATCGGAGATGTTCGGCTATGCCACTAAGCTAAGGTCTATAACACAAGGTCGCGGCTCATCTACCATGGAATTTTTCGCTTACGAGCCGGTACCCAAGAACCTGGAGCAGATGATTGTGGAAGGCAAAAAGTAGACCTTTCCGCCCTGCCTACTCGCTTTGCTAAAGCTATGGCGAAGCGGAACGGCAGGCAGGGGGTTGACACTTTGCATCTATTTTATTAGACTTTTGAAGCTGACTTTTATTTTCAAGGGTTTTTACCCTTTATTAGAATCAAATAAAAAAAGAGTCGAATAAGAAGTATAAATAAAAGAAAAAGAAAAATATGGCAGAGAAAGAAAAGTTTTCAAGAACTAAGCCTCACGTGAACGTTGGTACGATCGGGCATGTTGATCATGGCAAGACAACACTTACCGCCGCCATCACTCACATTCTTCACCTGAAGGGTTGGACGAAGAAGGAAGAGTCGGTTGATATGATTGATAACGCTCCTGAAGAGAAAGCGCGTGGTATTACTATCGCCTTGCATCACTCCGAATACGAGACGGAGAAGCGTCACTATGCTCACATTGATGCTCCCGGTCACGCTGACTACATTAAAAACATGATTACCGGCGCCGCACAGATGGATGGCGCAGTACTCGTGGTATCAGCCGCTGATGGCCCTATGCCTCAGACAAGAGAACATATTCTATTGGCCAGGCAGGTAGGCGTACCATCTATCGTTGTTTTCTTGAACAAAGTAGACATGGTTGATGATAAAGAACTTGTTGATCTTGTCGAGGCTGAAATAAGAGAACTTTTAAAGAAATATGAGTTTCCTGGAGATGAAACTCCTATTATAAGGGGGTCTGCTCTAAAAGCCTTGAATACAAAGTCTGCTGACGAGGAAGACGCCAAGCCGATTTTGGAATTAATTAAGTATCTTGATGAGTACATTCCTGAACCGAAGCGCGATATTGATCAACCGTTTTTGATGCCGGTTGAAGATATTTTCTCTATCGAGGGCCGCGGTACGGTTGTCACGGGAAGAATTGAGAGAGGCAAGGTGAAAATTAACGAAGAGCTGGAAATAATCGGCTTGAAGGCAACGCAAAAGACCGTTGTGACCGGAATAGAAATGTTCAACAAACTTTTGGACGAAGGTATTGCCGGCGACAACGTTGGTTTGCTTCTTCGCGGTTTGAAGAAAGAGGACGTTGAACGCGGTCAGGTTTTAGCCAAACCTGGCTCCATAACTCCTCATACTGAATTTGAAACAGAAGTTTATATATTAAGCAAAGAGGAAGGCGGACGGCACACTCCCATCTTCACTGGCTATAAACCGCAGTTCTATATTCGCACAACCGATGTAACGGGTGAAGTTACTCTGCCGCAAGGAACGGAAATGGTTATGCCCGGCGACACTATTAAATTCGCGGTGAAACTTATTATGCCAGTTGCTTTAGAAGAGAAACAAAGATTTGCCATTCGTGAAGGCGGCAAAACAGTAGGCGCCGGAGTAGTCACTAAGATCGTTAAATAATCAATTAAAGTGGTAAGTAAAGAAGCAGGTTCTCTAGAAAAACTAAGATTGCGGATAAGGTCTTACGACAGTCGTTTGATTGATAATTCCTGTAAGCAAATTATTGAAACCTTAAGGCGCCATGATGCTAAAGTTGTAGGGCCTATACCATTGCCTACGGAGTTCAAGAGATACACGGTTAACCGCTCGACTTTTGTCCATAAAAAATCGCGCGAACAGTTTGAAATGAGAATTCATAAGAGGCTTATAGACATTCTAAAGCCTGTTCCCAAACTTATAGAGTCATTGCAGGATTTGAATTTACCCGCAGGGGTGGACATCGAGATAAAGATGGTGTAGACTAGACTCTTAAGGGGATAGCCGCAAGAGTAATTTAATCAAAATAACCGGGGCTATGCCCCGGTTATTTAATTAAGATTGCCCGAAAATGGAACGCATATTTGGTAAAAAAATAAAGATGAGTCAAATTTGGAAGGACGACAAAATCGTGCCGGTAACTTTAGTTGAGACTGTAAGCGAGCCGGTGTTAGAAATTGGCGATATGGTAAAAGTAAGCGGAACTTCCAAGGGTCGCGGTTTTCAAGGTGTTGTGAAGCGTCATGGATTCGGTGGCGGGCCCAAAACTCACGGCCAGAAAAATCGTCATCGCGCTCCCGGTTCAATAGGCAGCACGGCGCCGCAAAGAGTTGTTCCAGGCAGGCGTATGGCTGGCCGGATGGGCGGTAAAAGGGTTACAGTTAAAAATTTAAAAGTGGTTGATATTAATAAACAGAAGAAAATCGTTTTTCTAAAAGGGGCAGCGCCTGGTACAAAAAATTCTAAAATCGAGATTTGTAAGATATGACCACTGATCTATACAATTTGAAAAACGAGCGCGTTGGCACGGTTGAATTGCCCGAGCGCATTTTTAAAATTAAATGGAATCCTGATCTGGTTCATCAAGCTTTAAGAACTCAACTGTCTAATCGCCGCACCAAATCAGCCGATACTAAAGATAGAGCAGAGGTTCGCGGTGGCGGTAAGAAACCGTGGAAGCAAAAAGGAACAGGTCGCGCAAGGCACGGTTCTATTAGATCACCTATTTGGAAAGGGGGTGGTGTTACGCACGGACCTATCAAAGAAAGGGATTATGGGCTTAAGATCAACAAGAAAATGAGGCAGTTGGCCATTTTCTCCGCCTTGTCGAAAAGGCTTAAAGACGGAGAAATCAAAGTGATTGAGTCTCTTGATATGCAAGAACCGAAAACCAAATCGGCATCGAAATTATTAAGCGGATTTTTTGGAAAAAAGAGCAGGTTAAATGCGCTTCTTGTTCCCAAGGAATCAAATAAAAATATTTATAATGCCGTGAGAAATATAGAAGGCATTCATTCTTTAAGCCCCAAATCGTTGAATATTTATGATTTATTGAAGTACAAAATAATTCTTATAGATAAAGATGCAGTAGAAGTAATAAATAAGCATTACCGTGAAACAAACTAGTTTGTTGATAAAAAAACCATGGATAAGCGAGAAATCTACTAGTATGTCTCATATGGGTAAGTACGTGTTTTTGGTTTCTCCAGGAGCTACGAGTAGAGAGATAAAAAAGGCAATTGAATCTATCTATAAAATTCATATAGTTAAGATAAATGTTTTGAATAAAGTCAGTGATGGCCGAAAGGTGAGAAAAGCTGTGGTTACCTTGAAAGAAGGCGAAAATATTGATATTGTTCCTCACTAATAAATATGCCAGGCAGTGAAAATTCGACTTATTCGCCAAAGGCGAATAAAATAATCAAACAGCCAAAAATGAATTTATTGAAAAAATATAATGAAAAACCTAAAGGTCAAAATTATCAAGTATAATTAGTCGAATTTCTACTGCCTGGTATGAAGCACTATAAACCCACAACACCAACGAGAAGACATATGACCGTAGTCGACTACGGTGTATTAAGCGACGTTAAGCCTATTAAATCTTCCCTTATACGCTTGCATAGTAATGCCGGACGCAATAATCAAGGCAGGATAACTATGAGACATCAGGGAGGCGGCGTAAAGAAACTGTATCGACTGGTAGATTTTAAGCAGAACAAGATTGATGTTCTAGGGAAAATAGAAACCTTAGAGTACGATCCTTATAGAAGCGCTTTTATTATGAAAGTTCTATACAAAGACGGCGATAGGCGTTACTTGCTGGCGCCGAAGGGTATAAAAATAGGAGACGAAGTAGTTACTTCCCTAAAAGCGCCGCTTATTACCGGCAATAGGTTATCTTTAAAGAACATTCCTGTAGGTTACGGGGTGTATAATGTGGAGTTAACCACCGGAAAAGGAGGAGAGATGGTAAGAAGCGCCGGAAGTCAAGCGCAAATTTTAGCTCATGAAGACGGTTACACTCATCTTAAATTGCCTTCCGGTGAAGTGAGAAAAGTGCTTTGGGGTAATCTCGCTTCTCTGGGTCAAGTATCTAATCCTGATCATAACTTGGTGAATATTGGCAAAGCGGGTAGAGTGCGTCTTATGGGTGTGAGACCCACAGTTCGTGGCACTGCCATGAATCCGGTAGACCATTCTTATGGCGGAGGCGAAGGCAAACAGCCGCGCGGCACTAAGCGTCCTAAAACTATATGGGGCAAGGTAACAGGCGGCCATAGGACCAGAAATAAGAAGAAACGGTCAAGTAAACTTATAATTTCAAGGAGAGGAAAGAAAAAATAACATGTCTAGAAGCACTAAAAAAGGTCCATATGTTGATGAAAAGTTGCTTAAAAAAATAAGCAATCTTAAACCTGGAGATAAAACTGTTGTTAAAACCTGGTCTAGGGATTCTCAAATTTCCCCTGAAATGGTAGGTATGACTTTTGGCGTCCACAATGGCAAGGAATTTATTTCCGTACTTGTGAAAGAAGAAATGGTTGGTCATAGGTTGGGAGAATTTTCACCGACGAAGAAGTTCGTGAGACACGGCGGCAAAATACAGAAAGAGCTTGAGGCCGCAGCTACCGTTTCTGCTGCTGCTCCCGGAGTCAAAGCGAACGAAACCAAAACTCAAGGTGGCAAAAAATAGATAATTAATCATGACTAAAGTAGTAGCAAAATTAAATAATTTAAAAATAGCTCCTCGGAAAGTGAGGTTGGTTTCCGGCGTGATTAGAGGACAGTCAGTCAATGTTGCCTTAGCGCGACTTCAGATGATGCCTTGGAGATCTGCTCCGGCTGTCGCCAAACTTGTAAAATCAGCCGTAGCTAATGCTCGCAGTAAAAATATGAACGTAGAGAAACTGGTTATCGAATCTATTGCCGTCGATCAAGGACCGATGCTCAAAAGATACTTGCCGCGCGCTATGGGCAGAGCAACGCCGATTCATAAGAAAATGAGTCATGTGACTGTAGTCTTAGGCGAGCGCGACTCCGTCATATCAAAGTATTCCATTTATGAAGCGCCTAAGAAAAAGCGCGATAAAAAAGTTAAAGAGGTTAATAAGCAGAAGTTTAAAGACGAGAAAATTGTAGGCAAGGAAGTTAAGTCGGGATTTTTCCAAAAGTTGTTTAGCAGAAAAGCAATCTAAACCATGGCAACCAAGATTAGACCGGATTCGTATCGTTTAGGAATACTGAAACCTTGGAGTTCAAGGTGGATTTCTCGTAAAAATATTGCCGAGTGGCTGGAAGAAGACGAGAAAATAAGAAAAATTATTATGTCAAAAATTGGACAAGCTGGTGTGGCTTCTGTGGAAATAGAAAGAACAAATGACAAATGTAAAATATTCATCAAAGCTGCGCGCCCTGGGCTCGTCATAGGTCGCGGTGGTAAGGGCATAGAAAATTTAACTCAACTCATAGAGAAGATTGTTAAATCAAAAACTTCTTTGAGCTTGAACGTCGAAGAGTTGAGAAGAACCGAGATTTCTGCTCAAGTTGTCGCCCAGAATATTGCTTGGGATCTCGAGAAACGCATGCGCTATAGGCGTACCATGAAAAAATATCTTGACTCCATGATGCAGAACAGAAATGTCTATGGAGCCAAAGTAAAACTTGCCGGAAGATTGGATGGGCATGAAATTTCAAGACGCGAACAACTTTCACGAGGAAAGTTGCCTCTTTCCACTTTGAGAGCTGATATCGATTATGGAGAGGCAACAGCTTTCACTACTTACGGAACGATAGGCGTAAAAATATGGGTTTACAAAGGAGAGATTTTTGAAAACGAGAAAAAAGATTAATTTATGTTAATACCCAAGAAAGTAAAACATAGAAAGTGGCATAAAGGGCGGAATAAAAAGCGCGTTAAAGAAACAAGAGGTACGAGTATCGCTTATGGCACTTTTGGCCTCAAGTCTACTGAATCAGCATGGGTCACTTCAAGACAGATTGAGGCGGCAAGACGTACGGTAAGTAATTTTACTAAAAGAGGAGGTAAATTTTGGATAAGGATTTTCCCGGATAAGCCGATTACTAAGCGTCCTCCGGAAGTTACTATGGGTGGAGGTAAAGGAGCAGTTGACCATTATGTATTTCCGGTTAAACCGGGTAGGATTCTTTTTGAGATAGATGGTATAAACGAAGAAACGGCAAGAAAGGCCTTGATTTTAGCGGGGCATAAACTGCCGGTTAAAACTAAGGTAGTTAAGAAATAAAAACATGAAGAAGAGTGATATTAAGAATTTAAAATCAAAAAATATTGCCGAGCTTATAAAGAATTTGCGGGAAAGACAGGAGCTTTTGCGCGCCGCTAAATTTGATTTAGCTGCCGGCAAGGTTAAGAATATTTTTTTCATAAAGGATACCAAAAAAACAATTGCCAGGATTAAAACTTTTATTAATCTTAGAGATAAAGAAAAATCCCTGCCTACCGGCAGGCAGGAAAATGACAAAAGACAAAATGACAAAAAATAAAGCGACAATTAAAAGGAGGCTTAACGGAACGGTTGTGAGCGATAAAATGAAGAAAACTGTGGTAGTTGAAGTTGCTCGTCTTAAAATGCATCCTAAATATCTCAAATATTATAAAATGACCACGAGATTTAAAGCTCATGATGAAAAAGGTGAGTACAAGACCGGCGACAAAGTAGTTATTGAAGCAACTAAACCATTATCTAAAGAGAAAAGATGGATAGTAGTGAAAAAACTGTCAAATTAATAAACAATTATGGTACAAGAGAGATCTATATTAAAGGTGGCAGATAATAGTGGCGCTAAAACCATAAGGGTCTTTCGTGTTTTAGGTGGCAGCAAGAAGCGTTACGCTAGAATTGGAGATATTGTTATTGCTTCTGTGCAAGTTGCTGAACCCAGGAAACCTGTTAAAAAGAAAGATATAATTCGTGCTTTGATAGTTAGGACGAAAAATTCGCTGCGCAGGCAAGATGGCAGTTATATCCGCTTTGACGATAATGCCGCCGTTCTGGTAGAAAAAAAAGAACCCAGAGCTACCAGAATTTTTGGGCCTATACCTCGCGAACTGAAAGATTTAGGTTACGATAAAATTATTTCGTTGGCCCAGGATATAGTTTAATGCATAAAAATGAAGATTAAGAAAGGAGATAAAATTTCAATAATAAAGGGGGAAGACCGCGGAAAATCGGGAAAAGTTATTAAAGCTATCCCTCAAAAGTATAAGGTGATCATAGAAGGATTGAACCTAATTAAGAAAACCGTGAAACCTAAAAAACAAGGAGAGCATGGGCAAGTAGTGAATATACCTTCCCCGATATCAGTTGCCAATATAAAGTTGATTTGCCGAGTTTGCGGCAAAATCACTAGGGTGGGATTTCGCTTGGTTGGTTTAAAAAAAGAAAGGTATTGTAAAAAATGCAAAGCTATAAATTAGAAAAAATTGTTGTTTCCGTTGGAGTAGGCAAAATGCGTCAAAGCAATGCCCAATTTGATAATAATGTTCTTCCGGAGATTACAAAAGAACTAGGGGCAATTGTCGGCCAAAGGCCTGGCTACAGGAAAGCTAAGAAGTCTATTGCGAGCTTCAAACTAAGACAAGGAGATACGGTTGGTCTCTTGGCTACTTTACGTGGAGCTCGGATGAATGATTTTCTTTCTAGATTGATTAATTTTGTTCTGCCGCGCGTGAGGGATTTCCGAGGCATAGACCTTAATAATTTTGATTCGCGCGGCAATTTGACAATAGGTATAAAAGAACATACTGTTTTCCCAGAGATAAATCCAGAAACCTCAAAAGTGAATTTCGGCATAGAAATCACTTTGGTCGCGGGTACTAAAAGTAAGGATGAGGGCATAGCTTACTATCGTAAGTTAGGTTTGCCTTTAAAGAAATAATTTTATTCATATGGCCAAGAGTTCAGTTATAGCTAGATCAAAAAAAACACCTAAATATTCCACTCGGGCAGTCAAGCGTTGTTTTCGTTGCGGCAGAAAAAGAGGTTATATAAGAGACTTTAATCTTTGTCGTATATGTTTCAGAGAATTAGCCAGTCGAGGAAGAATACCCGGGGTTAAGAAAGCATCTTGGTAAGGGCTTGATTGAAAAATTCAAGCCGCGGGCGTAGAATTTTTCACTATCAAACCTTACCGAGCACTCAAATAAAAGACAAGTAATTTAATTAAAATGAATTCAAGAACAAATATCACTAATATGGTCGTAATGACAAAGCGTGCTCGATTTGAGTGCTCGGTGCGCAATGTTATAGTTGCTCACTGCGTTCGCAAATAACATTGGCATGTATATAGACACACTAATTAGAATTAAAAACGCTCTAGAAAGGAAGAAAGAAAGAATTAAAGTTTCGTATTCGCGCCTCGACGAAGCTATTTTAGAGTCCTTGGTTAAACACGGTCTTTTAGAAGAAGCATCAAGAAAGGGCAGGGGAGTTAAGAGAATTATTGAAATTAAGCTAAAATATGATAAAGATAATAAGCCGGTTATATCGAATATTAAGATTTTAAGCAAATCCTCCAGGAGAATGTATATCGGTTGGAAAGATGTTAAAAAATCTCGCCAAGGGTACGGACATTACTTTTTATCAACCCCAAAAGGGATAATGGCTGGTTGCGAAGCAAGGCGAAATAAGGTCGGCGGTGAGTTATTATTTGAAATTTGGTAAGGGCTTGATTGAAAAATTCAAGCCGCGGGCGTAGAATTTTTCACTATCAAACCTTACCGAGCACTCAAATTTATGAGAACATATATTACTAAAAATCAAACCAATTCAGAACTGAACCCAATTCTTATTAAAGGTCGTTCGGTTAAATTTGAGTGCTCGGTGCGCAATGTTATAATTGCTCACTCTGTTCGCAAATAACATTAGCATGTCTAAAATTGGCAAACAACCTATAAAAATCCCAGAAGGAGTGGTAGTAGAGATAAAAGGCGACATTCTAGAAATTAAGGGAAAGAATAACACCCTGAACGTGAAGTTGATGCAGGGTATCAAAACTCGAATAGAAGATGGTGAGTTGGTTTTTGTGCCGGAAGGCAGAACAAAACAAATCTTAAGTAATTGGGGGACAATGCGCGCTCTTACGGCTAATGCCGTAAAAGGCGTAAGTGAAGATTTTATCAAAGAACTTGTAATTGAGGGCGTAGGTTACCGCGCGGAAGTTCAGGGAAATAATCTGCTTCTTAATGTAGGATTTTCGCATCAGGTTGATTTTACTATACCCGTCGGCATCAAAGTTGCAGTAGACAAGAATGCCATAAAAATTTCTGGTTCAGATAGACAGCTTGTCGGTGAAACGGCAGCCCAAATAAGACGAATCAAAAAACCGGAACCTTATAAAGGCAAGGGCATAATGTATAAAGGTGAAGTGATTAGAAGAAAAGCCGGGAAAAAAGCCGTCAGTTCCGCATAATTAAACTAATGATAAAAAAAGTTTTAAATAAAATTAGGATTAGGAGAGCCAAAAGAGTGAGAGCGAAAATTGTTGGCACGAAAGAAAGGCCTCGCCTCTCTGTTTTTCGCAGTAATCGCTGTCTATATGTTCAACTTATAGATGATGCTCGCGGGGAAACTCTTATTTCTGCTTCGACGAGAGGAAAAAAAGGGACACAGGCAAATAATGTCGGTACTATGTTAGGAAAACTATTGGCTGGAAAAGCTAAGGAAGCGGGCATTAAAACCGTGGTGTTAGATAGAGGAAAGTATGCTTATCATGGTAAAGTTAAAGCCTTGGCGGAAGCTTTAAGAGAAAACGGCATAAAGATATAAAAGGTCATATATATGATGATGGAAAGAAGGTTTAAAAGGGGTAATTTAGAAGAAACTGTCCTGGATTTGAGAAGAGTAACCAGGGTGGTAGCTGGCGGGAAGAGAATGAGATTTAGAGCCACGGTTGTAGTTGGAGATCTTAAAGGCAAAGTAGGCGTGGGCGTTGCTAAAGGGTTGGATGTGGAAAGGGCTATAACCAAGGCTAAAGCGGTTGCAGAAAAAAATATGATAGAAATCAAAATGAAAAATAAAAGCATTCCTCACCAAGTAGAGGCTAAATTCGGAGCTGCTAAGATTCTAATCAAGCCGGCAGTTCCCGGACACGGTCTTGTAGTTGGAGGAGCTCCGAGAGTTGTCTTGAAGTTGGCTGGCATTCAGGATATTACCGCGAAGTGCCTTGGATCCACAACTAGCAAGCTTAATTACGCTATCGCAACCGTCGAAGCTTTGAAAAAAATCAGAGTTAAATCATAAATATGCAACTGCACGAACTTGCGCCCATTCATATAAATAAAGGCAAAAAGCGCATTGGACGCGGCGGTAAACGCGGCACTTATTCTGGCCGCGGGACGAAAGGTCAAAAAGCTAGAGCCGGGCATCGCATCAGACCGGCCGAACGTGATCTTATTCAGCGACTGCCGAAGTTGCGTGGTTTTAATAATAAGCCCAAAGCTAAAAAGAGCAATGCTTAATAAAGTTGTTACGCTTTTCAAAATAAAAGAGCTTCGCAATAAGATATTCATTATTGGTTTTATCTTTGTCTGTTTCAGAGTATTGGCGGCCATTCCTACTCCCGGTGTAAATACCGATGCTCTAAAAAAATTTCTCTCCGACAACCAATTACTAGGTTTCCTTAATATTTTCTCCGGCGGCGCGTTGGATAATCTTTCAATAGTCATGCTGGGCTTAGGGCCTTATATTACTGCCACGATTATTATGCAACTCTTGACTATGATTTTTCCGAAATTAAAACAGCTTTACTACGAAGAAGGAGCGGCGGGCCGAGCAAAGTTTAACCGTTATTCCAAATATCTGACGGTCCCTTTGGCCGTCTTGCAAACTTATGGGTTCTTGAAACTTTTGATGTCCCAAGGGGTTATTGGACATTTGGGTCTCGCGCAGACATTAGTAAATGTTGTCGTTGTCACTGCCGGTAGCATGATTTTGGTATGGTTGGGTGAAATAATTACCGAACAGAAACTAGGTAATGGAATCTCTTTGCTCATTTTTGCAGGCATAGTGAGCGGGCTGCCTCTCGCTATTCGCAACTCATATTTGAATTACACTACCGGCGCCACTCCGGTGACCACTTACCTTGCTTTTGCCATCCTGGCGGTTATTGTTATAGCGGGAGTAGTAATGGTTAACGAAGGAGAAAGAAAAGTCCCCGTTTCTTATGCTAAAAGAATTCGCGGCAATAAAGTATACGGGGGAGTTTCTAGTTACTTACCATTGAGAGTGAATCAAGCCGGAGTTATCCCTATTATTTTTGCCATATCTATCTTGCTTTTTCCTCAATTTTTCGGTCAGATTATAGCCGCTTTCTCGCCGGGCTTCGGCGCCATAATTAATGAATGGTCGCAAAAGATTTTGAACAATCAAGTCATTTACGGAGCACTTTATTTCTTACTGGTATTTATCTTTACTTATTTTTATACCGCAGTTACTTTTGATCCGAAAGAAATATCAAAAAATCTGCAGCGAGCTGGCGGTTTTGTTCCAGGTATTAGGCCGGGTGAATCGACAGCAGGATTCCTTCAAAAAATAATTTCTAGAGTGACTCTTTTCGGAGCAACGTTTTTGGGTTTAATTGCGGTTCTACCAGTTATCACACAGATATTTACCAAAACACAGGCATTAACCATTGGCGGCACTGCGCTTTTAATCGTAGTCGCTGTGGCTATTGAAACGGCTAAACAGATCGATTCTCAACTTACCGTGAGAGAATATGAAGGTTTTAGGTAAGTCAAAAGCAATTGTGATTTATGGGCCTCCTGGC
>CAZHYH010000004.1:0-18230 GCA_964536655.1 uncultured Candidatus Saccharibacteria bacterium | reverse complement strand
TGGCTTTACAAAATGGCCTCGGGCGAAAATTTCGAGCTTAAAACCAAACGCGGTTTCCAGTTGGGTGTTAGAATTCTCGTGCCCTCTTATTTGACTAAGAATGATACTGAATTAATTAATCTTTATAGAGACTTAGCCGTTCTTTTTAAGAAATCTGATAACTTAGAAGGTGTCCATATAGAAGACGTGAAGAATGATAACGGCATTTGGAGGATTGCCGGAGTTTCAGGCGTGCTCTTAGTTATAACTGGTTCTGGCACTACAGTTGATGAAGCTAGACACACGGTTTACACGAGAATTAAGAACATTATGGTCCCTAATATGTTTTACCGCACCGATATCGGAGCGAAATGGAACAGGGATAGCGACAGATTGCATACTTGGGGCTATATCCAAACTTCTTAAACATGAAGATAAAAAACTTTGATGTTTTGGCGGTTTCCGAACTGCGTCGCGTAGCTTTGAACATTGTCGAAGAAGGTTTGTCTTCCATTGATACGGCTAAAGCACTTCGTAACACAGTAAGATTGAATGGCGACGTTCTACGCATCGAGGACGAAAGTTACTCTGTTAAAAGTTTAAAGCGAATTTTTGTGGTGGCTGTGGGTAAATGTTCTCTGGAATCAGCTGTCGTCTTAGAAAATATTTTGGGCGATAGGCTTTCCGAAGGCGTGGCGGTTGATGTAAGGCCAGGCGGTTACTTGAAGAGAGTAAATTACTTTAGAGGGACGCATCCATACCCTTCAGAAGAAAACGTTAAAGCGGCTAAGGAAGTTATTAATCTGCTCTCCAAGGTGGACCAAAACGATTTGGTCATTTTTGTAATCTCCGGGGGAGGTTCAACTTTGCTCTGTTATCCCGAGGACTCTTCTTATAAAGAAGAGTCAAGTATTGTTAAATCTCTTATAAAGGCCGGCGTTACCATACAGGAGATGAACACCGTACGCAAACATCTTTCTCTCGCTCGTGGCGGATTTTTAGCCAAGTATGTTTACCCGGCGAAGGCGGTGGCGCTTATATTCTCTGATGTTCCGGGTGATGATATTGGTTTTATAGCTTCCGGTCCCACCGTGAAAGACACGACTACCATAGACGAGGCGGCCGCCACACTCGCCAAGTACGATATATTCGGCAAGTGCAGTTTAGAAAACTGCGGTTTAATTGAAACACCTAAAGATAAAAAGTATTTTGAAAATGTTAAAAACATTATAGTTATTTCCAATTCTGCGGCACTCTCCGCAATGGAGAATAAGGCGAAAGAGTTGGGTTTTAAGGCAAAGGTCCATGACGGCGCCCTTATAGGTGAGGCAAGAGAAATGGGCATAAAGATCGCGCGCGAGCTTCATAAACTGCCCTCCCATACCGTTCTTCTTTACGGAGGTGAAACCACTGTTACAGTCCGCGGCAGCGGCCGAGGCGGCAGAAATTTAGAAATGGCGCTTTCTGCGGTAGAGGAAGTAAAAGAAAACGAAGTTATCCTGCCTTTTGCTTCAGACGGCAGAGATAATGGAGAATTTGCGGGCGCCATTTGTGATATAATAACTCGAGAGGCAATCCAAAAAAATAAGTTGGACGTTCAAGAAACTTTAAAGGAAAATAACGGATATCCATTATTTGAAAAAGTTGGGCATTACCTCTTCACCGGCGATACCGGTTCCAATGTTTCGGATTTAGCTATCGCCGTTAAATTTTAATCACATATGAAAAATAAAAAGTTTATACTCCCTTTTGAGGAAGTTGGCATACGCGACGTCGGTTTGGTTGGCGGCAAGAATGCTTCTTTGGGAGAGATGATTAGTAAACTTGGCCCAAAAGGGATGCGGGTACCTGGCGGCTTTATAGTAACTGCTGAAGCTTATCGATATTTCTTAAAATCAAAAATCAAAAATCAAAAATCAAAAATACAATTCAAAATTCAAAATTTAGAAGAATTCATTAAACAAACACTAAAAAGATTGGATACTAAAAATCTGAAAGATTTGGCGACACGGGGTAAGTTGATTCGCGAGGCGATTAAAAACGTGGAATTTCCAAAAGATTTAGAAGAAGAAATTATTAAAGCGTATCAGAGGATGGAAAAAGAATACGGTAAAAATGTTGATGTGGCGGTACGTTCCAGTGCCACCGCGGAGGACCTGCCCGGTGCGAGCTTTGCGGGAGAACATGAGACCTATTTGGGTATCCGCGGGACCGAGGATCTCTTGTCGGCTATACGGGCGGCTATGGCATCGCTTTTTACCGACAGGGCTATTTCTTACCGCGTTGACAAGGGATTTGACCATTTTAAGGTGGCTTTGTCGGTAGGCGTGGAAAAAATGGTCCGGGCTGATACCGGAGCTGCCGGAGTTATTTTTACACTGGACACCGAGTCCGGTTTCCCCAATGTCGTTTTAATAAACGGTTCCTGGGGTTTGGGAGAAATGATTGTTAAGGGTCAGGTGACGCCTGACGAGTTTCTGGTTTGGAAGGAAGGTTTAAAGAAGGATGTGGTGAATCCGATCATCGATAAACATTTAGGTGTTAAAGAGCGGAAAATGATTTACTCGCAGGTGGGTCGTGGTATCAAGCAAACAAAAATAGTTCCCACTAAGAAGACCGAGAAAGAGAATTTTATATTAAATGATAAAGAGATTCTCATTTTAGCCCGTTGGGCGGTTATGGTGGAGGAACATTATTCAAAAAAGAATGGACATTTTACGCCGATGGACCTGGAGTGGGCCAGAGACGGGAGAACTCACGAACTCTTCATAATTCAGGCTAGACCCGAAACGGTTCATGCCGGAAGAGATTTTTCTAAAATTAAGGAATGCAAACTACTTGATAAACGAGAACCGGTAGCGACCGGCGCTTCAGTTGGCTCAAGTATCGCCGAGGGCAAAGCCAGAGTTATACTGGACGCCAAAAGTATAAACACTTTTAAAAAAGGTGAAGTTTTGATTACCGATATGACTGACCCTGATTGGGAGCCGATTATGAAAATCGCTTCCGCCATCGTAACCGACAAAGGCGGGAGAACTTCTCATGCCGCGATTGTTTCGCGCGAACTTGGCATACCGGCTGTGGTCGGCACCGAGAAGGCTACAAGAGTTATAAAAACAGGAGAATTTGTCACGGTTGATACTACGGGGAGTGAGGGCAATGTTTACAAAGGCAAACTTCGCTTTAAGGTTTTGGAACATGACCTCAAAAAGATTCCTAAACCCAAAACTAAAATAATGATAAATGTTGCCATCCCGGAAACAGCATTCGAAATATCATATTTACCTAACTCCGGAGTGGGTCTTGCAAGAGAAGAATTTATTATTGCTTCTAAAATTGGCATTCACCCCAACCTCATTCTTGATTTTGAAAAAATAAAGAAGAGGAATTTCCAATTTCTCCTTCGACCCCGAGCTCAGGACCGAGGGGCAATTTCCAATTTCCAAACAAATCCTAAATCTGAAAGTTCAAAATATTTAAAACGAACTATAAAAGAGGTAGAGAAACGAACCGCTGGCTGGGAAGATAAAACTCAATTTTACGTGGATAACTTGGTTTACGGCATAGCCAAAATCGGTACGGCTTTTTATCCTCGCCCTGTAATTGTGAGATTCTCTGATTTTAAGACTAACGAGTACAGAACGCTTTTAGGGGGCGAAGCATACGAGCCCAAAGAGGAAAATCCTATGATTGGCTGGCGTGGAGCCTCGCGTTATTATGACCCCGGATTCAAACAAGCTTTTAAGCTGGAGTGTCTGGCTATTAAAAGAGCGCGAGACGAAATAGGGCTTAAAAACGTTATTCCTATGGTGCCATTTTGCAGAACCGTGGATGAGGGGATTAAGACTATGGAAATAATGGCCGAGACCGGACTTATCACCAAATACATCGCGAGAAAGAAAAATTTAAAAATCAAGAATATTACGCCGATTTATGTAATGTGTGAAATTCCTTCAAATGTCTTATTGGCTGACGAATTCCTGAAAGTTTTTGACGGTATGTCTATAGGTTCTAACGATCTCACTCAACTGACTTTGGGTTTAGACCGTGACTCAGGCGTAGTGAATAAGGTGGCTAATGAGAACGATGCTTCGGTGAAGCTTCTTATTGCTGAGGTTATAAAGAAGTGCAGGAATAAAAAGAAATATATCGGTATCTGCGGGCAGGCGCCGTCGGATTATCCCGATTTCGCAAAATTCCTGGTAAGCAAGGGTATCGAAAGCATCTCATTAAACCCAGACACGGTTGTTAAAACCACCGTAGCTATAGCGGCAGAAGAGAAAAAGAAAAGAAAATAATATGCCAGGTAGTGAAAATTCGACTCGTTCGCCAAGGGTGAATAAAACAATCAAACTGTTATGAGTGAATCTACTTGGAAATAGACAATGAAAAAGTTAATGGTTAAAATTATCAATGTAATTAGTCAAATTTCTACTACCTGGTATGTCTAAAATATTATCTTTAAGAGCTCGTCCGATTCTTGATTCTCGCGGCAGCTGGACCGTCGAGACCTATTTAAAACTTACCGATGGGAGGGTTTTTAAGGCTTCAGTGCCACAAGGTAAAAGCGTTGGTTCTTATGAGGCAAACTATGTTCCGGTTAACGTTGCTATAAAGAACGTAGATAAGATAATTTCGCCGCGCTTAAAAGGTCTTAACCCTGCCAAGCAGAAAGAGATTGATGAACTGCTTGTAAAACTTGACGGAACACCTTCAAAAAAACGGCTGGGAGCTAACTCTATCTTGAGTGTTTCCATCGCTTGCGCGAGAGCTCACGCCATAGAGAGGAATAAGCCCTTATGGAAGCATCTTAGGGATTTAGGCGGATTCAATAAGTTGAAGACGACTGGAGCCCCGCGTTTGTTTGCTAACCTCATAAACGGCGGGCTTCACGCCGGCAATAATTTAGACTTCCAAGAGTATCTTGTTGTCCCCAGGGCTAAATCGGTAAGAGAAGCGGTAGATATTATTTTGAAGTTACATTCCGGGCTGGAAGAATATCTTATTAAATCTAAAGGCGAGACGGCGATAAACGCAGGGGACGAGGGGGGTTTCGCGCCCAATTTTAAAGATAATCTTGAACCTTTCTACATTTTGGATAAAGTGGCAAGAAAATTGCGTATGGAGGGGAAAATTGACTTCGGACTGGATGCTGCCGCAAGCGGCGTTTCTTTAAGCGTTCCTAAATTAATCTCAATCTACAAGAAACTTGAGGATAAATTTCATCTTTTCTATTTGGAAGACCCATTCGGTGAAGATGAATTTGGCAAATTCGCCAAGCTAAAAGAAATGCTGGGCGATAAGGTTTTGATTGCCGGGGATGACCTTACAACCACTAACCTCACCCGTATGGAAAAAGCACATAACGAAGGCAGCGTGAACGCCGTTATCATAAAACCTAATCAAATCGGCACGGTTACCGAATCCATAAAAGCCGTTCAGCTTGCCAGGAAGTTTGGTTGGAAGGTTGTGGTGTCACACAGGTCCGGAGAAACGAATGACGAATTTATAGCTGACTTTGCTTACGGAGTTCACGCAGACGGCATAAAATTGGGCGCTCCAGTAAGAGGAGAAAGAATTGCTAAGTATAATCGGCTATTGGAAATAGAATCTGACCCGTCTAGCGAGGCTGGCTGATTATGGCAGTAAGCTGGTAATCAATTCTTTCTTTGCATCCTTAAAAGAAAACCGCAGCGGTTTTCGCTTGCCTATAGACTCGGCGCGGAAAAGAGCGGAAACAAACCACGATTTTGACGCAGGTTTATTAATCCACTTTGGCAGTTTTTCAAAACCCTTCCAACTTAGCTCATTCTCGCCTTCGCGGACGTATTCTTCGCAGTCTTTTATAATATTAGTAAAAGCGAACCCGCTTTGAGTAATAGCTTTCTCTATCTTTAACCATTGTTTTTTATTTAACGTTTCTTCCGTCATACCAAGGTAGAAAGCGCCGTTCTTTCTTAGCGCTTGCATCCCTCTCGAGACAAAGAGCAGCGTTCCTTTTACCGTGTCCGGCGGTTCGCTTATAAATATATCAAATGAGTTGTTGTATTTTTTTGGCAGAGATTTTAACAGGTTTACACTAACTGTTTTAATGGGCACGGGTAGGTGTGGAGAGATCTCATCGATGAAGCCAATAACCTTCTTATCAATATCAAAAACGGTAATGCTTTTAGGGAGGCCCGTTAAGGAACAGGCGACGCTAAAAAGGTCGTCATCTCCGATGCACAAAATATCTCGTTCAAGAAGATCGTTTTCTTTTAGCATCACCGAAAGCTTGTTTTTGACGGCTTTGGGCGTGATTGACATCTGGTCATAATCGTCGTTCACGAAACCAACCCGTTTCTTATATTTTATGTATTTTTGGAGTACTTTTTCTATAGATTTCTCTTTCTTTAGAACGTAGCGAGGCAGGTCATTTGTGTTAACGAGACTAATGATTGAGTCTTTAATTTTCGTTACCCCGCGTTTGCTTAAAAACTCTACAGAATTAATTACATGAAGAAGGTAACCGCATCGTCTGCAAATTTCCCAGATGTCGAGTTTTTTGCCTCTGGCCTTTAAAAGAGTTCTGATTATTTTTTCTTCCACGTGAGTTAGTTTCATTTTTCAAGACTCGTATAGACCGAAGTCTTATAGGCGTATCTCGACCATTTTGTTTTATCCGGATTAGAAACAGTTTCTTCGCCGCGCAATATTTTAAGCGTTAACACTTTTTCGGCGCCAAGTTGCTCGGAGAGATAACTTACGGCTTTTTCGGTGTCCATAAAACCGCAGGTAAAAACATCTACAGCTGCATAGCCGTATTCAGGCCAGGTGTGAATGGAAATGTGGGACTCGGCAAGCAAAATATAGCCAGTGAGGCCTTGGGGAGAAAACTTATGAAATTTCGTATGGAGTATAGTGGCTCCGCAGAGAACAGCCGCTTCTTTTAAAGACTCGCGGATAAGGTGAAGATTATTGAGTTTCTGGCAACCAAAAAGTTCCGCAACGATGTGCGTTCCGAGATAAGTCTGCTTAATTGTTCTCTTTGGGGTTGCCATTTCTTTGTCACCCTACTTACAAAGAGACTCAACTGGGAGTGCAAGGACGCTCTCCACCAGTGCCACGCTTGTTTGCGGGACACGGTAAGCTGTGAGCCTGAAATTGAAATGCGTTTGTTATCTTCGGTTGTCATAAACGCTGCCATCACGATAAAGAATTTTTTCTCATATGTCAATATTTTTTGGTTGGAGTAAAATATAAGCTGTGAGTGAAAGCAATATAGAACAGATACTTACTCTCGTGTCTCTCGGCGCTTTTATCCTTTCGGGCATATTTTTTGGCGTGATAAGCGCTGTTTTAAACTACCATTGGACGAGATACGGCATAGAGGCTGTACAGGTTAAAAAGATTAAGCGGCTGTACTTCGGTGTTGCTTTAGCCCTCGGAATTTTTATGATACTCACATTACTTGCAATACTATGATTACGCTTCTTAACGAAGAAAAAATTATCTTAAAAAAGAGAAGGCATTGGTTCGTGATAACGCTGGAACTTGCGCCTATTGTGTTGGCTGCTGTCCTACCCCTTATTGTCCTGATAGGGGGAGCTGCCGTGCCCATAGTTGAGACGATACTTTCGGAATATGCCGTCTTTGTAGTTTTCTTTTTAGCCGTTTGGTGGCTGCTGCTTTGGATGATATTTTTTATTATCTGGACTAATTACTATCTGGATATCGTGGTTATTACTAATAAACGAATTATCGATATTGAACAATTAGGCCTTTTTGCCAGAGATATAGTAGAAGTGCGCATGGAAAATATTGAGGATATCAAGACTGCAGTTATCGGGCTTTTGCCTTCGCTTCTTGATATGGGCAGTTTGCATATTCAGACGGCCGGCGAATCAAGAGAGGTAATTATAAAAAATATCGCTAATCCTCACGAAGTTAGGGAAATGATTACTAAGTGCCATGATGAAGCGTTTGGAAGAAGGTGATGGTTTATAAGATAAGACTGAAGAGGGAAGAAGGAGTGGCAAAAGAGCGATCTAATGAAGCTCCTTGAAATTCCATAGAGTTTAAGATATTATTTTCTTACTAACGAGGAGGCAATCCGTTCGACGTGGCTCAGGATTGTACTGAGCTAGTTGAAGTACAATATCTTTTAAAGAGTGGAGCCAGTTTGGGCTTTTTATTTTCTAAAATTATGCCAGGTAGTAGAACTGCGATAAGATTAACTTAAGTTATCGTAGTTTGATGCCAAAAACATAAATGTAATTATAAAGGTCATGAATAAACTATTTAGCGACGAGTTAATCAATAACTTGTAATCGCAGTTTCACTACCTGGTATGCAATTACGAAATATAGCAATAATCGCGCACGTAGATCATGGGAAAACAACTCTGGTTGACGCTCTTTTGAAGCAGTCGGAAAACTTCAAGGTTAAAACCGACGCTCCCAAGGAACTTATGATGGATTCAAACGAACTTGAAAGAGAGCGGGGGATCACGATTTTCTCAAAGAACGCATCAATTAGATACCACGACATTAAAATCAACATAGTTGACACGCCCGGCCACGCCGATTTCGGCGGCGAGGTTGAACGCATAATGCGCATGGTTGACGGTGTCTTGCTCTTGGTTGACGCAAAAGAAGGCCCGATGCCTCAGACAAAGTTCGTTTTAAGGAAGGCAATCGAAGCAGGACATAAGATTATCGTGATTATCAATAAAGTTGATAAGTCCAACGCGAGACCGGAATGGGTTTTAAACGCCACCTATGATCTATTTTTTGAGCTCGGTGCAAGCGAGGCGCAAATTGAGTTTCCCGTTATTTATGCGGTAGCTGTTCAGGGCAAGTCTGGTTTGAGTTCGGATTTGAACGCAATGAAGAATGTTCAGCCGATTTTTGAGGCTATTGTGAGATATATCCCGGCTCCGTTAGTTCAAGATTCAAAACCTCTTCAAATGCTTACCGTAAATTTGGCCTATGATAATTATAAGGGGAAGATAGCCATTGGCAGGCTCTACGCGGGTGTTTTGCGAAAGGGTATGACTATAAACCATATTAATCGATTAGGTGAAGTAAAAAGAGCGGACTTAAGCTCGGTTATGCTTTTCGACGGTCTCAACCGCGTTGATGTAGAAGAAGCCCACTCCGGCGATATTGTCGCGGTAGCCGGTATTCCTGATATTTCAATTGGCGAAACTATCGCTGATTTAAATGACCCAGTTGCCTTGCCAATAATTCAAATTGATGAACCGACAATCAAAATGACTTTTGGCGTGAATACTTCACCTTTCAAGGGGAAAGAGGGGGAATATACCACCTCCAGGAACATCAAGGAACGCTTGGAGCACGAACTTGAGACTGATGTCGCATTAGCCGTCACTTCCACTGAATTTGCCGACCACTGGGTTGTTGCCGGGCGCGGTGAGCTGCATCTCGCCATATTAATTGAGAAAATGCGCAGAGAGGGGTTCGAGTTTGAGGTTTCAAAACCGCAAGTTATTTTTAAGGAAAAAGACGGAAAGAAGATGGAACCAATGGAGCTCGTTTCCATTGAAGTTCCGGAAAAATATTCGGGTCTGGTTATTGAAATGATGGGGAAGCGTTCCGGCGTTATGAAAGATATGCGCGCGGATGCCGGAATTGTCTATATGGATTTCTCCATACCAATCCGCGGACTTATCGGTTCGCGCGGAGAATTTTTGACTAACACAAAAGGCATGGGGATTATGAATAGCATCTTTTTTGGTTATGAAGAGTATAAAGGTGGCATCCATCCGGAAACGCGGGGTTCAATTATTTCAACGGAGACAGGCATTTCTAATAATTTTGGATTGGTTACGGCGCAAGGGCGCGGAAAGCTGTTTCTGGGCGCAGGGGCTTCGGTGTATGAAGGAATGGTGGTTGGCCAGAATGCCAAAGCGGGAGACGTTCCCGTAAATGTTTGTAAAACTAAAAAACTTACCAATTTTCGAGCTAAAAATGAGGGTCTTCAGGACCAGCTTGAGGTGCCGATAACACTTAGTTTGGAAGATTCGTTGAGTTATATCGGCGATGATGAGATTGTAGAGGTAACACCCAAGAGTGTCAGAATCAGAAAAGTCTTTCTTACCGAAAACGACCGTAAGAGAGCCAAAAAGAATGAGAGTAAATAAAATCCTGCGGCGGTTTTTATATCACTCTTTTCGTGATATGGTACTGGATATGAATCCCGTTAGAAGCCGCGATTGCTTTATTATATAATATAATATTGCCCAATGCATAGTCGCTGTCATAAAATAACCTTGCAGACTCGCGTCGATCGCGATCTGCTTCTAACGGGATGAACCAGTCTTCTAATTTCTATGACCTTGGCATTGCGCCAAATGTCTTAGGAGTGCTCGACAAGCTTAATTTCAAAGTTCCTACGCCGATTCAGCAAAAATCTATTCCGCTGGCAATAGAAGGAAAGGATATGGTTGGTATTGCCCAGACCGGTACCGGAAAAACGCTTGCTTTCGTTGTGCCTATGATTCAGGCCGCGCTTCGCGGGAAGCAGGGGCTGGTGGTGTTGCCGACACGAGAGCTGGCGTTACAAGTTAATGAAGTATGCCAGAAGATCGGAACGCCTTTAGGAGTACGGACAGCGATCTTGATAGGTGGGGAATATATGGGTCGCCAGATTCAAATGCTCCGCAAAAACCCGCAAATCGTGATTGGCACGCCGGGAAGGACCATAGACCACCTAAGGCAAAAAACTGTTTCCTTGAAGTCCGTTGCCATTCTTGTCCTTGACGAGGCGGATAGGATGCTCGATATGGGTTTCGCGCCACAATTAAAAATTATACTTCAGACTTTGCCTCACGATCGGCAAACAATGCTTTTTTCAGCGACAATGCCTCAAGACATCATTAAAATAGCGCAGACTTATATGAAACTTCCTGTTCGCATTGAGATTGCTCCGTCTGGTACGCCTCCAGCGAAGATTACTCAGGAGCTTTTTTTCGTGCAGAAACATAACAAGCCGCGCCTCCTTGAAAAAATCTTAACGGAATATCGCGGATCCGTGCTTATATTTTCTCGCACAAAATTCAGCGTGAAGAAAATTACAATAAGAATCCGGGCTTTGAACTACGCCGTGGCTGAACTTCATTCAAACCGTTCACTTGGCCAGCGTCGGAAGGCCTTGGACGGATTCAGGAACGGTACCTATAGAATACTTGTGGCAACTGATATCGCTTCCCGCGGTATAGACGTTAAAGGTATTGAACTTGTCATAAATTATGACATTCCTCATAGTCCTGAAGATTATGTACATCGCATTGGACGAACCGGAAGAGAGGGCGGCGCGGGACATGCAATTTCCTTCGCCACTCCTGAAGAGAAAGGCGATGTGCGGGGGATAGAACGCTTAATCAAAGTGACACTTCCTTTATCCGTATTGCCGGGATTACCGCCCGTTCGTATGATTCAGGATAAACCTACGCACAAAAGATCTGGATTTCGTTCTGTCCGGCATCCAGGGCCTTCGAAACCGCGGCAGTTTAATCGATACAGACGAAATAGATGAAATAGATATTAATGCGAATACAAAAATACTTATCAGAACAAAAAATTTTGTCACGTCGGGAAACCGAGGATTATATAAAAAAAGGGCTTATAGCCTTGAACGGTAAGGTAGTGCGAGAGATGGGGGCGCAAATTGACCCGAGTAAAGATAAGATTGAGATTTTAAAGGCAGCTTCCCAAGAAACGGCTAATAAAATGACTGTGGCGATTTACAAGCCGCGAGATGTCGTTTCTTCAAAGATTAATTCCGAAGGTAGAACAGTATTTGAATTTTTTCCTCAATTTGAACGCTTAAATATTGTCGGCAGACTCGATAAAAGCAGCGAGGGTTTGCTTTTACTCTCTAACGATGGAGTGGTTACCTCGTCAGTTACGGGAAGCGACCATCTTATTGAGAAAGAATATGAGGTCTCCGTTCGCGAAACCGTAAGTAAGAGTAAAGCGAATAAAATGGAGCAAGGTATCAAGTTGGAAGACGGGATGACTTTACCCGCCAAGGTTAAGATTCTCACGCCCAATAAATTCCTGATTGTCTTAAAAGAAGGGAGGAAGCATCAGATTAGAAGAATGGCAGACGCAGTGTATTTGACTATAACGGGACTAAAACGCCTTAGGATAGGGAATATATTCTTGGGCAAATTAAAACCTGGAGAAAGCAGAATATTGGAAAGTAAGGAAATTCAAGAACTAAAAAATCTCGTGAAAGGTAAGTGATTTTAGATTCCTAGTCCTTGAAATTGGTTTCGATTTTAATTTCTTGCCGCACTGCGGGCAAAGGTAAAATTCCGACTGAACTGCGACTCTGCATTTAGAGTAAAGAGCCACTTGGCTGACTTGGTTCTCCATAGAATAATTTTAACATAAAAATTTACTGCTAACCAGTTCGAATCAAAATCAAATTTTACCTTCTAAGCTGCGAATCTAGGTTTGGTAAAAAAGAGCGCTCAATTGATTAATAATAAGCGCTCTTTTTTATGTTTGGTTGATGTTTCTAGATTATTCTCGAATAGAAAGACTATTTTTTAGATTTAACCTTCCAAAGATAGACTGCTGCCGCAACTACTACAACAACCGCGATTCCTATTAATATATTTAAACTCATCTTTTTTGCTATTTGTTGTCTTAAAACCCATATAAGAGGGTTAAGCTTCGACCTTTGGGAATAACATGTCAAAAATCTGTGCGGATATTTCTTTTGACTTGATTCTTTTATTCAAAAACGAATATTCCAAAAGGATGCCGTCCATAGTATTCGTAAGAATGGAAGCGAGCGAGTGGCTGTCACTCTTATAAAACAAATTATCTCCTTTCCGCGCATCTTTGATTGCCGACTCCATTAAATTAGAAATTTGGTTTCTTAGCCGGATAATATATTTCTTAATTCGCGGATCTGCCGGGGTAATCTTTACTGCGAGCATTTTAATTAAGTTTCTTTCCTTATTTCCAAAATCCAAATATTTCTGGATAAGAAGCAGGAGTTTTTTACCAGGAATATTTTCTTCAAAAGCTTCATTAATTTTTATGGATAATTTGCTGAATACTTCATCAAGGACATTCTTATATATTTCAGTTTTACTCTTAAAGTGATAATAGAGGGCGGCTTTACTGATATTAAGCTTGCCTGCAATGTCGTTCATAGAAACGCCCAGGTAGCCATGTTCGGAGAACAGCTTACGCGCGGTTTCGATGATGTGTTTTCTAGTATGACGTTTCATATTTTACTTACCGAGCGGTAAGTAGGATAAGTTTAACATAATAGATGTGGCTGTCAATATATAGTTTTTTGTTTTAGCAAGGCTGATGTTCGAACGATTTTAAATTATAATAAATCAGCTACTGGTGAATTGTTTCTTGTAGGCAAACCTTAGATTATCATTCTCATTCAGTCGAAAAGACAGCGTGATCTCTGTTCCATCTTTTTTCTTAAACACTAATGTGGATTTTCCCTCCAAGCTAGCTTTTTTGCTCACATATTTTGCAATACCTTCTTCTTTTTCTCGTACCAGACGCTTTGCTTCCTCGTCCAGTTTTTGATTAAGTTGCGCGAGAGAAATGAGGTGTACCTTAGGTTTATTCATTACCCTCATTTTAACAGAGTTTTGTTAAAATATCAATGTTGGGACTTGTTTAACCAAAACATAGATTGGTTATAATCCGCCGTTATTAATTAAATTAATTACGCCGTATTCCTGCTCAATAAATGTTTTTGCGGTGAAAATGACTGTTATTATGGCAAGAACGGTTAAGACTAAAGAAACAGTCCCGATTGTTTTAGATTTTCTGTCGGTTCGATTTAAGTATTTAAAAGCGTAACCCAAACCAAACGGCGCGAGGAAAAAGCTCACGAAATAGATAAGTGCCTGTTTTGAAACCGAAGTACTTTCCGGTCTGGGTTTTAAAGATTGCCCGCAGTTATAACAGAAATAAGCCGTTTCAGAGGACTCTGCTTTGCATTTCGGACATTGTTTTTGAGAAATCGATTCCATTTGTTAATTAGTATTATAGAGCTTTATTTACGAATACGAAAACTCCCCATCTTTCAAAGAAGGGGAGTTGTCCTACTTACCATTACTAATTTCTCAGGCTGTTTTCTTTCGCTACTTATAGTTCGGATCTTCAATACATTTCTTCACATCAATCGGCTCGCCGATATTTATGAAACCGGCATCGGTCAGGCCAAGCTCACGAAGCGTATCATTAGCTTTCCTGGATGATTTAAACTCTTCTTCTAACTTTCCGGTTCTGTGCAATTCTCTAATTCTAGCTATCTCTCTAGCCCGAAAGTCATCAAAAATATTTTTTGCTGACATAAAGTTATTTATTAAATTATTAAAGAATAATTAATTGGTTGTGGGTAATCGACCGTTAACTACCTAACTTTATACCATATTTTAATGGTTATGTCAAACTGATTAGTGGGGTTAAAATATGGGAGTTGGCGAGATGTTTCGGTCTGCTTAGTTATGATTCTGATTACGGGCGAATTTCGCGCGAGCGACTTATCCGTCTGAAGTTTTTAGTAAAAGAGGAAGCTGGTACGCTGCTGTTGGATAGCTACTTTTTCAAACTAAAACTGCCGGCGATATCATAGAACGTTTCTTTATATCCATCCCAACTGCTTTTAGTTGTGTTAAAGGATATCACCCAAACATCTTCTCCTTGCCCAGCGATTACTACCATCAAAATTTTGAAATTTACTCCTTGTTGAGCCAATTCCGCTTCTATTGCATGAGCGGAACTACCGTTCATCTTTATATCTTGTTCTTTAGTAAAAACAATATTTGAAATAGCTTGCGAAACCCCATCTTTAACGGTTTGTAAGTAGTCATTTACGTTTTTCCCTTGAAGCGTATCATAACTCACCGCGAAATAACTTTTAAAATTGATTTTTTGAGCCGCAGGATCGTTAATATTTTCATTCGCGTTAATGGCCATTGCCGAAGTTCCCATCGCAGGCGCGGTTTGTTCCCAGCCCGTGGGAAGATTAATGGAAAAATCATCAGTTATTATCTTATTTTGCGATTGTTCGGTATCTGTTTGATTACTTGCTCCAGCGCCACTTTCTGTCTCTCCCAGATTTCCCGCGGGTGTTTGATTTGCCGCGGCGTTTTCCGAAACTGAATTTACCGGAACGCTGTTTTGGTTTTGTTTAACAAAATAAACACCAATTAACGCCGCTAGTACAACGCCCAAAACAATTATAACGATAATTATAGTTTTATTTTTCATGTTTTTAATATTATAAAGCTTTTTCAGATGCCAAAATAGGACGTGCCATTAAAAAAGCGGCCGTGATACTTGTTTCTTATAAATTGGTTTTTCTTCGATTTCCGTTTTTTTATCCAAGATGACCCCATAAGGGCAATGATCGGATCCCAGTGTTTCTTTCTGCGCAAAAGCATTTTTGATACTACTGACTAGCGGTTCGCTTACAAATATATAGTCAATGCGCCAGCCGATATCGCGTTCTCGCAAACCCCTCATATATGGCCACCAAGTGTAGGATTTTTTATTAGGATATTTATATCGAAAAGTATCTGTATACCCAAGGTCAATTAGTGTATCAATTTGTTTTCTTTCTTCAGAGGTAAACATTATGTTGTTTGTATTCTGTTTTGGGAAATAAAGGTCTTGCTCGGTGTGGGCAATATTGAAATCACCAATTAGCACGGTTTCTTTTAAGGCGAGGGGTTTTAATATATCAAAAAGCTTTTTATAAACTTCTAGTTTATAGCCAAGGTTTTCCTTTATTCTGCCGCCGTGGGGGATGTAAAAATTAAACAATGTAAAATCTTTGAAAATAAGTTTCAGGTACCTGCCTTCGTTATCAAAACGCTCTATCCCAAGCTTAGTTTCTATCGAAAGCGGTTTGATTTTTGTATATATTGCAATTCCGGCATATCCTTTCTTTACAGCAGAGTTAAAATAAGCATAGTAACCATCAATTTGCGTATATTCTTTAGACAATTCCTTAAAATCTGCTTTTATTTCCTGGAGGCAAACAATGTCGGGATCAGTTGCATTTAGCCAATTACGAAACGTGGTTCTAAAAACTGATCGTATTCCGTTTACATTCCAAGAAAAGATTTTCACGGTTTTTAGCTTTAAATTGGAATAATTATATTATAACACAAAATCTATTCCACAAGTTTTAAGAAATCCGCTAGTGTGTGATGGGGAAAATGCTTGTATATTTGATGCCTTATGCGATTTTATGATAGAATTAAACTGTCGATTATAAACTGACAAATATAAAAATATGAATTGCCCGGAGTGTAAAACCCAAAAATTATCGGAAAAAATGAAAATAAGCGATGTAATGATTAATTGGTGCCTCTCTTGCGGTGGACTTTGGTTTGAGCGGGACGAGTTGCGTCTTGCTAAAGACAAAAAAGTTAAAGACGCAAAATGGATAGATGTTGAGCTGAAAGACGAAAGCATAGATTGGTTTCAATTTAAACTATGGAAAGACAAGGTAAAATTTAAAGCCGCTAAAGACATTAAGCTTTGCCCGGATTGCGGGACGCCACTATATAAAGTTAATTATGGGGATTCGGATATTGAGATTGATATTTGCGGAATTTGTGGAGGCGTTTGGCTTGATAGGGGAGAATTTAAAAAAATTATTGAATACGTGAAAGATAAGAAGAATTATGAACTACTCAATAATTATGTGAAAAATTTAGTTCTGGAAACTAAAGAAATTTTTGTAGGTCCTGAAAGTATGAAATCCGAGATAGCTGACCTTTTAATTCTAATCAAGCTCCTGAAATACAAATTAGCCGCCCAATACCCGACGCTTATGAAATTGTTTTCAAACCTGCCTTTATCAAAGTAAGCCGGTAACAAAAATAAAATATCCGAAAACGGGAGAAGGGATTGTGAAAGGGGAGTTATTTAGGCGAGTTTAGATGTGCTAGTCAGCTTAGTAACTAGGCCATGTAAACATTAGAACTTTTCTGCTACACTTAAAGGAAGTGATTTTGTTTATTTCTATACTTGTATTGTTTTTAGTTGTTACTGTGTTTGCCGGTGCCGGTGGGTTATTTTTAGCACTTAAACTTTTTAAAGCGGAAAATCTAAGCTATAAAAAATCGCTAATCATTTTTATCGCGGTTGGTGTTGTGGATGCAGTTGTTGATATGATAGTTAACTTTATTTTACCTGGAGCGGAATCAATTTTTATTTTCATTGCGTCTTTTGTGGTATTGGCTTACTTTCTTAGGAAGCATTATCAAATGAGTTGGGGAAAGTCGGCAGCGATTTATTTTATACACCCCATAATTACGTTACCGGCGTACATGATTCTAGTTTTCGTAATGTACTCATTTGTCGGACAGGTTTTTGTTGTTGCTGGAAGTAGTATGGATCCAACTTATAACAATAGCGATGTTGTTTTAGTAAATATGTTAGACAAGAAATTTGACCGGGGCGAAGTACTAATATTTAATCCTCCTAATGACTCAGATTATCAAATTAGTCGAGTAGTCGGCTTACCGTTAGAAAAGATTAGTATACGTGAAGGACAAGTTTGGATTAACGATTCTCTAGTTTCAGAAAATTACTCTGACGAAACAACACCGGGAGATATATCTATAACTTTAGAAGAAAACCAATACTTTGTAATGGGAGATAATAGAGGTAGTAGTTTTGATTCCAGAAACTTCGGTCCCATTAGTAAATCAAATATTTTAGGTAGTGTCTTCTACAAAATATACAGCGCCAGTTACTAATTAACTGCCGGGCTTGGGCATCTTACTGTTCATTTTTTTGGATTAGATTTAACTTCTTTTCTCGGCGCCAACCTTTGATTTCAGATTCGCGCTGCCTTGCTTTGATTAGAGTATTGAATTCTTTCCGGTATTTTAATAAAACAGGTCTTCTGATTTTTGTATAATGTGCACCCCATTTCGATTCATTATGTTGCTTAATACGCTTTTCTAGATCATTGGTGCAACCAATGTAAAGTGATCGGTCAGAACATTCGAGAATGTATACGTAGTACATGATTATATTCCCTCGTCGGCTTTGCCTCCTCGGGATGATTGAAATTCTATCCTTCACGCTGATGCGTTCGGGATATTAAATTTGGCCCCTCGTCGCTTTGCTCGCTCGGGGAGCTCAATTTTGTAATCTCACTATATTCGAACAAAATTGGCTGCTGTCTGTCTTGAACAAAATCCGAACTTTTTTCCGCGAAAATCCGGACGCTGA
>CAZHYH010000003.1:16775-19213 GCA_964536655.1 uncultured Candidatus Saccharibacteria bacterium | reverse complement strand
GGAATGCATAAAACTCATTTTGCGGATTCATCCGGCAAGAGCGCGGAAAATGTTTCTTCGGCAGAGGATCTCTTTGTCTTGGCGAAATATCTCTACAATAACCGCAGTTTCATACTTAATATGAGCGCGGGCAATTTGAGTAAGAGTGTTTACGGTTCATCGATGTTTAGCGACCTGGAGAATTTTAACGTCTTCGCGGGAGAACCGGAATTTGTCGGCGGAAAAATAGGCTTGAACAATGAAGCTAAAAGCACCATATTTTCCATTTTTGAAATAGAGATAGAAGGAGAGAAAAGGCCCATCGCCATAGTTGTTTTAGGGTCGGATGATGCCGGTAGAGATGCAAAAACAATTCTTGAATACGTGAAAACAAGCTATGAACGAGACAACTTATGAGCTTAAAATAGGGGAATTCCAGGGGCCATTAGGAACGCTCTTAGAGCTTATCGAAGAGAAGAAACTTGAAATAACAAGGCTTAATCTAGCCGATGTCACTGCCGATTTCCTTAAATATTTGCAGACATTAGAGAAAACGGATTCGAGAATGATAGCTGATTTTATATCAATAGCGGCGAAACTTCTTCTTATAAAATCCCACACTCTTTTGCCGCAGATGGCCTTGATCGAAGAAGAGGAGAAGGAAATTTTAGATTTAGAGTCCCGCCTTAAGCTTTATAAAGAATTTAAATCGGCGGAGTCTCACATCAAACCTCTATGGCTTAGAGAAGTAGCCTACTCGCGAGATTATTTGGCCGGAGTGCCGCCAGGATTTTATTTAAGTCAGAAGATTGAAGCCTCCGATCTCACGAAAAAAATCGTTAAATTAGCGGAAGAATTGTCTATTTTCCTGCCCAAACAGGATTTAGTCCAAGTTAAGCTTGTTAATATAGAAGAAAAAATAAGAGAGTTAATAAATAGGGTGGACAAAATATTTAAAACAAGCTTTAATGAGGTAACAAAGGATAAAAACAGGTCAGAGGTAGTGGTAATCTTCTTAGCGCTTCTGCACTTGTTAAAGGACAATCTAGTGAGGATTAATCAAGAAGACAGATTTTCAGACATTGAAATAGTAAGCACTAAGAAAGATGCAAGATAATCTATTAGAGGCGAAATTAGAGGCACTTCTTTTCGTTTACGGTGAGGCGTTCAAAATTAAGACCTTAGCCGAGAAGTTGGATGCTCCGGAAACGGCGATAAAAGAAGCCATAAATCAACTTAAAAAGGATTTGGATGCGGAGAACAGGGGATTATCTTTAATTATCTTGGATGACCGGATAGAACTTGTTACCAAACCCTCTTTGAGTTACCTTATACAGAAAGTTATTAAAGACGAGTTTGATTCGGATCTTACGGCGGCGAGCCTGGAGACCCTGGCTATTATCGCTTATTTAGGGCCTTGCAGCCGCGCCGAGATTGATTACATTCGCGGCGTTAATTCGAGCTTTATTTTGCGTAATCTTGCTATCCGCGGATTGGTTGAGAGAAAAATTGATTCGCATCGGGCCAACGCTTTTATTTATAACGTGAGCTTTGATTTCTTGAAACATATTGGCGTCGATTCTCTCCAAAGTTTGCCTGATTACGGCAAATATAGAGATTTAGTTAATTCATTCATAAACCCCGTTAGAGACCGCCCTGCCGAAAACACAGCTACGACTGCCTTGGGGCAGTCTGTCTCTAACGGGGTAAAAAAAGAAAATGAGGTATCTGAGAAAAAATCTTAAAACCGCTTTTATTTTAGCCGGACTCGTGCTCTTGGTCGCGGTAGTGCGTGAATTCGTTACTATTCCGGCAAGTTCCGAAGAAGTTAAGTTAGTGAAAGATGGCAACGATTTCGCCAAGGCGAGTTTGGAAACAGGGACAGAGACGGGAATGAAACCTCTTATTGATATCAAGGCTAATGCCGCCGGAGCATTCGGCGAGGGCGGGAAGGTTGCGTTCGGCTGGGAGACGGAAAAGCGCTGGCCGATTGCCTCCCTTACGAAATTAATGACGGCTCTTGTGGCTTTTGAAAATATTTCGCCAAAAGAGGTAATTACGATAACCGAAGAGGCTATCGAGATTGAAGGAGTATCGGGTAATTTTGCGGCAGGAGAGAAATTTAAGTTAAATGACCTTGTGAAAGCTATGATGCTCGTTTCTTCAAACGACGCGGCAGGTGCGATTTCGTTTCACTTTGGTGAAGATAATTTTTTGGCATCCATGAATAAAAAAGCTCTTGAGTTAGGCATGACCAATACTAACTTTGTAGATCCTACGGGCCTGTCTTTCAAAAACCAGTCTACCGTGAATGATTTAATAAGGCTCACGGAATATATCCGCGAGACACAACCGGAGATCCTTGCCGTGACGAGGAAGCCAAAAGACGTAATAACGGAGGTTAGAACGGGCAAAAGAAGAACTATTGTTAACATCAATACTTTTGCCGGCAGAAGCGA
>CAZHYH010000003.1:0-16675 GCA_964536655.1 uncultured Candidatus Saccharibacteria bacterium | reverse complement strand
GAACGGGCAAAAGAAGAACTATTGTTAACATCAATACTTTTGCCGGCAGAAGCGACTTTTTAGGCGGGAAGACCGGCTCCACGCCTGAAGCCGGCGGCAACTTAATATCTGTTTTTAAAGTCGCGGGCGAGCCCAAAACCATTATCGTTTTAGGAGCTGATGACAAGTTTGCCGAAACTGAAAAAATCAAGGATTCGCTATGGCAATAGAGGCAATAAGAGTATTGACGGTGGCAATGGTGGCTTTCTTTACGGCCCTTATTTTTACTTCGCCCGTTTTACGGCTCTTGAGGAAATTGCATTTTAGCAAACAAATCAGGACTTCGGAGGCGGCTCCTATATTTTCTAAACTTCACGCGGGTAAAGCGGGCACGCCCACCATGGGCGGGGTAATTATCTGGGGCACCGTGTTGGGGTTAGCCGCTTTATTTTTTATTCTGGACTTTTTATTTGACGGCTTCTTCGGTAACTTCAATTTTATAGACCGCGCTGAAACTTATTTACCTCTTACCGCCCTTTTGATTGCAGCCGTTTTAGGCTTAATAGATGATTTGCTGGGGGTGTTCAAGATTGGGCCGAAGGGCGGCGGCTTGAGCATAAAATATAAGCTAATAGTTTATACTTTACTTTCCGTAGTCGGCGCCTGGTGGTTCTACGCGCCTTACAATCTCGACTGGCACGTGATTAAAATTCCATTTTTCGGCGTCTATGATATCGGCCTTTGGTACGCGCCGATATTTATGTTCATTATTATCTCGAGCGCTTTTTCCTCGAATGAAGCGGACGGTTTAGACGGGCTTTTGGGAGGAATCTCTCTTTTTGCTTTCGGAGCGCTTACGGCAGTGGCATTTGCTTTAGGAAGGTTCGATTTAGCCGTGATGGGCGGCGCAATAGTTGGAGCGCTTCTGGCGTTTCTCTGGAACAATATTTATCCGGCAAAGTTTTTCATGGGGGACACCGGTAGTATGGCTTTGGGTATTACTTTGGGAGTTATGACTATGCTTACCAATACCGTATTTCTTTTGCCATTCTTCGCTATTATTCTGGTTATCGAGGCGCTATCCGTCATCATCCAGGTTACAAGCAAGAAACTGCTAAAAAAGAAGGTGTTTTTATCTGCTCCCATACATCACCATTTTGAAGCTTTGGGCTGGCCGGAGTCGCAAGTGACGATGCGTTTCTGGATAATTTCTGTTGTTTTTGTGGCTCTTGGTTTGGTGATTTTCTTTCTGGATAGAGTCATCTAAGGAGTAAGTTTCGATTTTTTGGTATAATAATCTGGTATGAGTCTTCTCATTAAGGGTGTTCAAATAGTTGACGGTAAAGGCGGAGAACCTTATAAAGCTGACGTTTTTGTTCAGAGGAATATTATTTCCGCCATAGGCGATCTGAAGCACAAGAAAACCGACGAGATAATTGACGGATTGGGCAGCTATCTTACTCCGGGATTTATAGACATCGATACGGACTCCGATCATTACCTGCACCTCTTCACGAATCCGGCTCAAGGCGATTTTGTTGCTCAAGGAGTTACTACTATTATCGGCGGGCACTGCGGCTTATCTCTGGCGCCGCTTTTATACGGGACATTGGAATCTTTGGCCGGTTGGGCCGACACAAACAAAGTTAACGTTAACTGGCATACCGTGAGAGAATTTTTAGATAGTTTGCATAAGGTTCCTTTAGGGGTGAATTTTGGGACGCTTGTCGGGCATAGAACCGTGAGAGATGCGTTAACAAGAGGAGAGTATCGCGAACTTACCGACAAAGAGTTCGGTGTTTTTGAAAACATTATCTTGCGCGCTATGGAAGACGGCGCTTTTGGATTCTCGACCGGTCTCGGCTATGTGCACGGGCAGTATGCAAGAGAGAAAGAAATTAAGCGCCTGGTTGGCGTGTTGAGCAAGACTGGTGGAATTTATGCCACGCATCTTCGCAGCCAAACCGGGGAATTAATGCGATCTGTCGAAGAAACGGTGCGTGTTGCAAATTACACGGAAGTGAAAACCTTAATAAGCCATCTTCGTCCATTAGTAGGTTACGAAGAGCAGTTTGAAAGCTCTTTGGAGTATATAAAAGAGAATACTCCGGCAGGGAGATTGTATTTTGACATTTATCCACATGACACAAGTATTTATCCGATCTATGCGCTTCTCCCTCGCTGGGTGCAGTTGGAGAGCGCAGAGGCGATGCTTGAGGAGTTGAGAAATCCTGATGCGATAGCGAGGATTAAAAAAGACTTTGCTCTCGTAAGCGGTAAGTTAGGCGCGGTACAAATCTCGAGCGCTCCGCGAAACGGTTATTTGGTTGGAAGAACTATCGAACAGGCCGCGAAAGATTCAGATGCTTCAATTCCCGATACTGTAATTGCCATTATGAATATGACTAATCTCAAGGCTACGGTCTTTTTAAAAGATATTAATTTCGAAATTTTAATTAAAGCATTAACTCACGAGAGAGCTTTTATTGCCTCGAATGGCAACTCTCCGGCACAGGGGGAATTTTTGAAACACGAGCGTTCCACCAATACTTTTCCGAAATTTTTAAAGCTTGTTTTAGAAAGAAAACTTATGACTTTGCCGCAAGCCATAAAAAAGATAACTCATGATCCCGCGCGTTATTTTGACATTCGTGATAGAGGAACGGTTGAGGAAGGCAAGATAGCCGATTTGGTTCTTTTGGGCAGGGACGATTATAAAATAAAAGAAATCGTTGTTGGCGGAAAGCTCTCACCCGCATTGGGAAAAGATGGCAACTACGGAGTGGTTCGAGGAGAAGTATTAAGCCGTAAGTCTTAAAAATGAAAAGCAGGAAACGGTTTGATTACGCGATTTTGGTGCCTGTTTTCGTGCTTGTCGTTTTTGGTCTTATGATGTTAGCATCGGCCTCTTCTGATTTAGGCAAGTTAAAGTTTGATGACGCTTACTATTATCTAAAACACCAGGTTTTTTATGGCTTGAGCATCGGGATTGTTGGTTTTTTATTAGGGCTATTCGTGCCGTATCGGCACTATAAAAAATTCTCCACTCTTTTGCTTTTCTTGACTATTATCGGCTTGATTTTAGTTTTTACGCCATTGGGTTCCTCATCCGGAACGGCCGCCGAAAGGTGGATTGCTTTGGGACCGATAACTTTCCAACCGTCCGAGATACTAAAGCTGACTTTTATCTTGTATCTTGCGGCTTGGCTTTCGGGAGCGAGGAGTAATCGCGGTGATAATTTTTGGGAAGGGTTTATGCCTTTTCTTGCGGTTTGTGGCGTTATCGGGCTCCTTCTCATACTTGAGAAATCAACCAGTTCAGTGATTATAATAATGTTCTCTGCATTAGTTGTTTATTTTGCGAGTGGCGCTAAAAGACAATATGTTTTTTATGCAGTTTTTCTGGGCGTGCTTTTGATGAGCCTGCTTGTGGTATTTACTCCTTATCGATTTGAGCGTATAAAAACTTATTTTGATCATACGAGCGATGTGCAAGGCGCCAGTTATCAGACAAATCAAGCGCTTATTACTATTGGTTCCGGCGGAATATGGGGGGTAGGTTACGGCAAATCGGTAGCTAAACAATACTTGCCGGAGCAAATAGGAGATTCCATTTTCGCCATTATTGCCGAAGAGTTCGGTTTTGTCGGCAGCACTATCCTGATAACCGCCTTTTTCTTCATGGTTTTGCGTTCTTATCAGCTGGCTAAGCGGGTAGGGGACAGATTCGGCAGACTGCTCTTAGTGGGATTTGGTACGGTGATTGGCATCCAAGTTTTTGTGCACATTGCCTCTAACGCTAAACTTATCCCGCTCACGGGAGTTCCTTTGCCATTCGTGAGTTACGGCGGTACCGCGCTTGTGGTTTTTTTAACCATGTCGGGAATTATGTTAAATATAAGCAAACATGCATAGATAATGCAAAATATAAATATCAAAGTGAAAAGTGATAATGACAAATATCAAAGCCCTAATGACAAATCAAACTCAAAGTCCAAATGTCAAAAACTTTTGGATTTTGAATTTGGTCATTTATTTGTCATTTGGATTTTGGAATTAGGATTTTTGTCTATTTTAATTTTTTAAACTTTTAACTTTAAAATTATTATGATTAGGAAGAAAAAATTGAGAGTATTACTGACTGGAGGCGGGACAGGAGGCCATATCTACCCTCTAATTGCGGTTTCCGCTGAACTGCAGAGATTGTGTGGAGAACAGGGAATGCTTTTGGATTTGCGTTATCTCGGCGCCTGCGGCAATTATAGGGAGTTGTTGGAATTAAATAATATTCTTGTGCGACGAGTGGCCCAAAGCAAACTTAGACGTTATTTCTCTTTATCTAATTTTATTGACGGGCCTAAATTTGTCTACAGTTTATGGCAGGCTTTATTTAAAGTATTTTGGTTTATGCCCGATATTCTTTTTTCAAAGGGAGGTCCCGGAGCGCTTGCCGTAGTACTCGCTGCAAGATTTTATCGCATACAGGTTATTATCCATGAGTCTGATACCGTTCCCGGACTCACGAATCTGCTTTCCGGACGATTTAGCAAGATTATTCTTACTTCGTTTCCTCAAACTGCCGGATATTTTCCGAATAAGGAGACGATAATGGTCGGCAACCCCATAAGACGTTACCTCTTGAACGGCATAGAAAATGAGAGTAAAGAAAAAAATAAGCGTATTTTTGGTTTCTCTTCGGATTTGCCGTTGATACTGGTAATCGGAGGTTCTCAAGGCGCATCAAAAATTAACGAATTTATCTTGGATAATTTGCCGGCGCTTCTTGATATCACCCAAATTCTTCACCAAACAGGAGCGTCTAATTACGAGGAAGTGATTAAGGAAGCCGCTTTCATTGCCGAAAAATTGCCGGAGGATTTGGTTAAAAGATATAAAGCGGCGAGTTATTTTGGAGACGAAATCAGATCTGCTTATATCGCCGCGGATTTAGTGGTCACAAGAGCCTCGGCTGGCGCTATATTCGAAGTGGCGGCTTTCGGTAAACCGTCAATTTTGATACCGCTGCCTCCGGAGATTGCCGCTTCCGACCACCAGACTAAAAATGCCTATGATTATGCTTCCAATGGTTCAGCTTTAGTTATTGAGCAAACTAATCTTCTGCCGAATCTATTTGTGAGCCAGGCGCAAAAAATACTGCAAAATCCAGAATTGGCGAGCAGCATGTCTCAAGCGGCGCGCAATTTCTCTAAATTAGATGCGGCTTCAAAAATAGCCCAAATTATCGTAGAATTATGTGGTGGCAACCGACAAAATAAGAGTTAGATTCGCGCCTTCACCCACGGGATTATTGCATATCGGGGGAGCAAGAACAGCTCTCTTTAATTGGCTGTTTGCAAGATCTAATAAAGGCCAGTTCATTTTGCGCATTGAAGATACCGATAAAGAAAGGTCCAAGCCGGAGTTTGAGGAAGATATCAAAAACTGTTTAGGGTGGCTGGGGTTGAACTGGGATGAGTTTTACAGACAAAGTGATAGAGTAGATATATATAAAAAATATCTCAAGCAGCTTCTAGACGAAAATAAGCTTTATCGCTGTTTTTGTTCTAAGGATGACCTAAAGGCGGAAAGACAGGCGATGATGGCGCAAGGCATACCGCCAAAATATTCGGGAAGATGCGGTAGTTTAAACAAAGAAGAAGTTAAACAAAAATTAGAAAGAGGTGAGTCTTGTGTTTTGCGTTTCAGGGTGCCCAGCGCAGTACTAAGCATTAAAGACATCATTCGCGGAACTGTTAAGTTTGATACCTCTTTAATGGGCGACATTATCATTGCTCGCGACTTGGAACAGCCGCTCTATAACTTTACGGTGGTTGTTGATGACGCTCTTATGGAAATAACCCATATTATAAGAGGGGAAGACCACCTCTCTAATACTCCGAAACAGGTTTTAATAGCTCAAGCGTTAGGTTTCCCGAACCAGCAATTTGCTCATCTTCCTATGATTTTGAATCCCGATAGGAGCAAGATGTCCAAGCGTTTTAGCGACACCGCCTTTAGGGAATACGTAAACGGCGGTTATCTCAAAAAAGCCCTAATAAATTTCATTGCTTACCTGGGATGGCATCCCAAGGAAGATAAGGAAATAATGACCATTGATGAGCTTGCTAAAGAGTTTGACTTGAAGCGCGTACAGAAGGGCGGCGCGGTTTTTAACTCCGAAAAATTAGATTGGCTGAATAGCTACTATCTTAATAAATTAGACGTGAGCGAATTTATAGAAGCGGCGAAGCAATTTATTCCTTCTAATTGGCATCTCACGGAGCCCATAGTTGCCTCCATAAAGGGACGCGTTAAAAAGTTAAGTGAATTTAAGGAATTGGTAAATTTCTATTTTGAACTACCGGAATATGATAAAAATCTTTTAAAGTGGAAAGACTTGGAGTTTTCCCAGGTAGTGGATAATTTAAAGAAGGCGCTTGTATTTGTTGAAAACCTCGAACCGGATGATTTTTCCGCCGAGCGGTTGGAAGAAGGTTTGAATAATCTGGCAGATCCTCTGGACAGAGGAAAAATATTTTGGCCTCTTCGAGTCGCGCTTTCCGGGAAGAGTGCTTCTCCCGGCTCACTCGAGATAATGGAAGTTTTGGGGAAAGGGGAGACTGTAAAAAGAATAAATTTTGCAATAGAAAAATGCGGGCTTTAGCGATACTTTTGATATCAATCTTCTTTTTGACATCTTTGACGGGCGTAGCTTCTGGAGCCAGTTCTGAAGAATTGCGCCAGTCGATTGATGAAAAAACTAAAGAACTCGAGCAAATCACCAGTGAAGTAAAGCAGAAACAAGCGCAACTTGATCAAATTAGCGAAGAGAAAAGAACCCTTAACAGTGACGTTAAACAACTGGATTACAGTATTAGCCAGCTTAACTTAAGTATCCGTTCAAGTGAGATAAGTATTGAGAAAATGCAACTCGAACTCGAGTTGTTTCAAGGCAAAAGAGTTGAAACGGAAGGTAGTATAGATATTCAAAAAGAAGCTATTGCCCGGGTTTTACGCGAGATCCAGCAGAAAGACGGGGAGGGTGTAATGTACGTCCTTTTGAGGGGTGATAGTCTGGCCGACGGCTTATTTGAGATACAAAGTTTGCAGGATTTACAAAATAATCTTTCACTAAATGTCTCCACCTTAACAGAGCTGCATAATGAATTAAAGCAGAACATAGATGTGACCACCGCTACTAAAGATGGGCTCGAGGTGGAAAATACTAATTTCAAAAATAGAAAGGTAATAGTCAGCGACAAAAAGACCGAGAAAAATACTCTTTTATCCAGCACCAAAAATAAGGAAAGCGCCTACCAGAAACAATTAGACGAGCTTGAGAATAAACAGGCCGCGATAGGCAAGGAAATAGATGAGCTAGAAACTAACTTGAGAGCTTCTTTTGACCCGAATGTCCTGCCGTTTAAGCGCTCCGGCGTGTTGGCTTATCCCGTTTTGAATCCGGTAGTTACCCAAGAGTATGGCGCGACGGCTTTTGCGCAAAGGGCTTATAAAACAAAGTTTCACAATGGCATAGATTTTAAGGCAACTATCGGAGATCCGATTATAGCGGCCGATAACGGTTCTATTATGGCTGTAGGGGACAATGGTCGAGTGCAATACGGAAAATACGTTGTCGTGAAACACGATAACAATCTAGCTACTTTATACGCTCACCTTTCGAGAGTTGTGGTTTCAAAAAGGGATTATGTAAAAGTAGGGCAAATAATCGGCTACGCCGGCAACACCGGTTATGTTACAGGTCCGCATCTACACTTTGGCGTTTATTGGGCACCTAGTATCACCTTACAATCTTTCTCTGGCGCGGGAATGGTGCCAGTGGGTGTCACGATTAACCCGGAGGATTATTTGTAGTATAATGAATTGAGTTATGAATCTTGCCGACCTTATAAAATATGTCATGAGCCAACTTGGCGCTTTAGGTAACGCCGCTTTCACTTTTGTTAAGGTTTTTCTAAATATCTTTATTAAACTTCTTGAATTTCTGGTAGATCTTATAAAGAGGGGGTTAGGGTGAAGATTACTATATTTTTTGGACGGTTGTGTGGATAAGTCGGTTGAGTTTGTTGTGCGACAGAATTATAATTAATGTATGGGGAAATTGCCCGGTGATTATATTGCTGGATTTGTTGATGGCGAAGGTTGTTTTGCTTTGAAACTTAGAAGAGATATCAGATACGAAAGAAAAAATAAACCAATATATTTTTATTGGGATATAGAATTTGCAATAGTACTTAGAAAAGACGATAAAGAAATTTTAGAAGCGATTCGCGAAACTTTAGAGTGTGGCAAAATTAGTATCAATAAGTACGGTATGGCAAGATATGCAGTGAATGATATTAATGATTTAATGTATAAAATAATTCCATTTTTTGAACTTTATCAATTACACGCTAAAAAGAAATTTGATTTTGAATTATGGAAAGAAGCGATGGTTTTGTTATATAAAAATAAAGGTTTAAAAACGAATATTAGTACGACAGGCAATCCTAGAGGAAAAAGAAAGAAAAACTGGGATCACAACGAATTGAAAAAGTTAAGAGAAATTCATGAGAAAATGCAAGACTATAAAAGTCAACGAGGGGAGTGGAAATGGATTGAACAGCTTCAGAAATAACCAAGTGTTACATAATGTAGGTTATGCGACAGATAGTATTGTTTAAAATGTATGATTAAACGAAAAGCCCACTTTATAGGTATAGGCGGGATAGGTACAAGTGCCCTAGCCCGCTATTTTTTGGCTCAAAATTGGCTTGTAATCGGCTCTGATGCCGCTAAGTCAAACGAGGTGTTAGAATTGCGTAGAGAAGGCATAAGGGTCAAAATCGGCCATGAAAAATCGAATATTAGGCCGGGTTTAGACTTAGTAGTCTATAGCCAGGCCATACCAGTTGATAATCCTGAATTTTTAGAGGCTAAGAGGCTGGATTTGCCCCTAAAGAGCTATCCGGAGGCATTGGGAGAGCTTTCGCGTAAATATAAAACCATAGCTATTGCGGGCAGTCACGGGAAAAGTACCACTACAGCGCTCACGGCTTTGGTTTTTATTGAGGCTGGGTTGGATCCTACTGTGGTAGTCGGCACTAAACTAAAAGAATTCGGCGGGCAAGCCTGCCTGCCGGCAGGCAGGAATTTTCGTTTAGGTAAAAGTAAATATCTCATTATTGAAGCCGATGAATATAAAAACTCTTTTTTTAATTACTATCCGCAAGGGATTATTATAACCAATGTTGACCGGGAACACCTGGACCACTATAAGAACTTCCGTAATGTAAAGAATGGCTTTCTCAAGTTTATGGCCAACCTGCGGCCGGGTGGCGTTTTAGTTCTGAATAAAGACGATAAACCACTCGCCTCTTTGGTCAAAAAGATTAAAAACAAAAGAGTTGTTTGGTTTAGCGTTAAAGATGTAAAACAAGTAAAACAATTAAGAAAGGTTTTAAAAATCCCCGGTGCTCATAATATATCCAACGCTTTAGGAGTTTTGAAGTTAGCAAAGAGTTTTGGCATTAAAGAAAAGACTGTTTTGAAAGCCATAGCCAAACACAAAGGCGTCTGGCGCAGGATGGAATACAAGGGGCAATTCAAAATTCAAAATTCAAAATTTAAAGTTAAGATTTTTGACGACTACGCTCATCATCCCACGGAAATCAAAGCTACTCTAAAAGCTTTTAAGGAAAAGTTTCCAAAGTCTTTTTTAATCTGCGTTTTTCAACCTCATCAAACCCACCGTTTGCAAATTTTGTTTAAAGAATTCACTGGAGCTTTCGATAAGGCCGATGCTTTGGTATTACTTGATATCTATAAGGTTACTGGTCGTGATTCCGCAACGCGGTTCATGGCAAGTAAACTGTCGCATAATATAGGTTGTTGCATCGTTGCAAAATCTCTTTCCGAACAATTAGCCAAAACCATTTTAAAAAGGAAAACCAGTCCAAAAAATGTCACATATCTCCCCCACCCTAAGAAACTTAAGACTGTTTTATTAGAAACACTGAAAAATTATCAGCATGAATCAGCTTATAATCCGCATAAATCAGCGGCATCAAATAAATCAGCGGTAATAGTAATGATGGGCGCGGGCAATATTGTAAATCTAACTCCCAGTTTGTTAAAATAGAGCCGCGCTTATGTATTTTACTGACGAAGAACACTTCAAGGGCTTGAATGGTTATGTGATAGACGGTATCTGGTACCCCCGCGTCACGAGCATTGTGAATATAAAATCCAAGCCGGCTTTGTACCGTTATTATGGAGGATTGGATAGTTTTGCGGAAGGCGAGTCCATTAAGAAAATATCGGCTGGTGAAGGAACTTTAGTTCATGAAACATCAGAAAAAGTATTAGTCGGAGATGACCCGACTATTGATCCTGCTATCGCGCCGGCTATTGATTCTTTAAAGAAGTTTATAAAAGAAAGCAAGATTCAAGTTGATGCTGAATGGGTAGAAAAAAAAACAGTTCACTTCAGCGAGCGTTACGCCGGCACAATTGACGCCTTGGCTTTAATAGACGGCAAGTTCGGAGTTTTGGATATAAAAACTTCGCAGGCCATCTACCGAGATTATAATCTCCAGACGGCGGCTTACTTCGCTTCTTTGCAAGAAACTTTCAGGAATTTGCAGACGAGGTGGATTTTAAGAATTGACCAGATACAGAAATGTTTTAAGTGCGGCGCTACTCGCCGCGTAAAGGGAGGCCGTGAGAAGATAAGAACACCGTTTATGAACGGCAAAAACGGAGGAAACGGCGGCGTTAAAGCTTGCCTCGCGAGCGAACATGAGTGGTCCGGGCTTCAGGGCGACATTGAACTTCAGGAGTTCCCCTACTGGCACGATGACTTCCAAGCTTTCTTGGGCGCCAAGAAGCTTTGGGAATGGGAAAACGATTACTGGCTCAAAAAAATCGGTTACATATAAGAATTTTTTATTGGTATACCATAATACTGATCAGTACTATAGTATACTAGTTGGTTAATTGTTGTTCTGTTCGATGATGATGGGTGCCGGGGTCCAGTCACGACCCATAATATAGCCGGTTCCGAAACTTAAGAAAGCTATCAAGAATATTAAAATGCCCATCTTGATATGCGGTTCGTTCAAGCGTTCTTTTAAGATTGACAGTTTCATTTAATTCCTATATTCTAATATAAAATAAGTTTGCGGGGAAATGAGGTATGGCATCCCGCATCTCCAGCTAGGGCGGGACGGTGCGGGATGCTCATATTTGTAGTTAAATTTCTTTCGCTAAAACTCAAAAATTTAAACAAATATGGCACATACAAAATCAGGCGGTTCTACAAAATTAGGCAGAGAGTCGGCATCGAAAAGATTAGGCGTAAAGCTTCAGGATGGCCAAGCGGTTTCCACTGGCCAAATTATCATTCGCCAGCGCGGCAGTAAATATCTTGCCGGCAGTAATGTAAAAGTTGCCGGCGATGATACTCTTTATGCGGCTAAGGCAGGTAAAGTTAAGTTTATCAACAAGAAAAAAATTCGTTTTGACGGCAATTCACGCTATATATCAGTAGTTTCCGTAGTTAATTCTTAACTACTCTTTTTCTACTTTAATTTTTATATTACCGGACACTCCCCCGTTTAAGTTTATCTTCACTTGGTGCTCCCCAAGTGTTTTTATCGGTTGATTTAGATTTACTTCAAAAGAAAGGTTTTTATCTGATTCTCTCAACTTCTCCTCGATGTCTTTTTTAGACACGGAACCAAACGCTTTTTGGTTTTCGCCAAGCTTCAATTTAAAAATCAAAGGCTTGTCCGTTAAAGCACCCTGAAGTTTTTTGAGTCTATCGTCCAAGACGGCAATTTGCTTTTCCCAATTTTCTTTTTGCGTCTTGAGTTCTCGCAAGGTCTCCGATGTGGCAACTTTGCCCAATTTTCGCGGAATGATGAAATTTCTCGCGTATCCATCGGAAACTTCTTTCACATCGTACTTCCTACCTACTCCGCGAACGTCTTGTAACAAGATTATTTTCATGGCGTTAGACTTGCATCTCTTGCTTTAGGACTTCTATGGCCTTATCAAGCTGCGGGTCCTTGTCTGTATTTATATCTTCTTCCGTCAACTTGACCTCTATATCGGGTGTTAAGCCATTCTTTTCTATAATGGAGTCGTCCGGTAGAAGCCAATTTGCCACCGTTATTTTAAGGGCCGAATCGTCTTTTAGCTCTTGCAATTCTTGCACAGTTCCTTTACCGAAGCTTTTTTCTCCAATAAGTTTTATGCCTCGATTATACTTTAGTGCGCCGGCCAGAATCTCTGAAGCTGAAGCAGAACCGCCGTTTATAAGTATCACCATGGGGATATTTTTTAGGGTCTCATTGCCACCGGCTTTAAATGACCTTTCATTGCCGTCAGCAAACCTCTCTTTAGCTACCACATCCCCTTTTTCCAGAAACCAACCCGCAAGATCTACTGCGACATTAAGATAACCGCCGGGGTTGTTTCTTAGGTCTAAAATAACTCCTTCGGCTTTTTTCTCCAGGATAATGTCAACCATAGCGCGATAGAAAGCTAAATCCGTATTGGCATTGAAGTTGTAGAGTTGAATATAGGCAATGCCGCCCTCCTTCATGCTCCAGTCTACGGTTGGTATTTCGATTGGTTCCCTCGTGATTTCAAAATCCTTCGGCTTATCCCAACCGTTTCTCAAAATATTCAAAGTAACTTTAGTACCTTCCGGGCCCCTGATTAGTTTTACCGCCTCATCAACATTAAGGTCGAAGGTTTCCTTATCGTCTATCTTTAATATTTTATCTTTAGCCATGAGGCCGACGTGTTCCGCTGGCGAACCTTTAAGAGGAGCTATAACGATAAGTTGGTCGTTCCTGATGCCTATTTCCGCTCCTATGCCGCTGAAGCTGCCGCTTATATCCTGATTGAACTTCTTATAATCTTCGGGGTCAAAAAATATGGTGTTAGGGTCATCGAGCGACTTGGTTAAGCCCCTGATGGCGCCGTAAACCAAATTCTGGTCGCTTATTTCCTTGCCGCTTATGTGTTCTTTCTTTAACTTGTCCCAAGCTTGCCAGAATACGCTGAAGTCAGCCGTGGTTGCCCCCTCCGGCGGCTCGCCGCCGCTTATGCCTTCAATAACGATGTTTTTGGTATCTTGGAGTCCTTTCTGTAATCCAAAATAATAAGAACCGAAAGAGCTCAAGCCCAATATAACAACAACTACCGCTATCGCAGCTAATTTTTTCTTATTCATACCAGGTTAGTAGAAATTCGACTATAAAAGTATTCTTTCAGCATTCTTTTGAGTAATCTATTGCCTTGATTTGCCTTCAGATATTTTTCTCTGCGCATCACATCCTTTCTATGACGATATGCCTCGTAGTGAATAAGTCTCCATGGTATCCCCTGTTTGGTAGATCTATTCTTTTTACGATTATGTTCTTGTAGCCTCTTACGTAAATCATTGGTATAACCTATATATGTATCATTTTCTTTATTTTCCAGTATATATACATAGTAGAACATAATCGCAGTCGAATTTTCACTACCTGGCATGATAATAAAATTATAAAGCAGGTTCTGGTATAATACAAATAAATGGATTATAAAGAGCTTTTGAAGAAAAGAGCCAAAGAATCCAGGGTTTATACGTCTTATCAGATGGCAGGACTACTCTTAGCCGAAATCTTAAATGACGAAAGCCACAAATCTTTATACATCAAACTTGCAAAAAGTGGGGATATGAATAAACTGATTAGATTAGCTAAATCGGTAGCCGAAAAAAAAGATATCAAAAATAGAGGCGCCTATTTCATGCGCTTGCTACAACTCGCAAAAAAGAAACAATAGTTTGTTCTTATGAAGATTTGGACCGTAAATGACAAGAAAGAAGAAAAAGTTTTAAGGCATAAAACCGCGGCTTTTGATTTTAAAAAATTAAAGAAAAGTGAGATTAACGAGCTTATAAAAACTATGAAGGTTGCAATGGAAGAAGCTCAAGGTATAGGTCTTTCAGCCAACCAGATAGGGTTGAGTTTGAAAGTTTTCGTGGCTAAAGTGGAAAATAAGTTCTATGTAGTTTTCAATCCCGAAATTATTAAAAGTGGCTCTTCTGCTATAGCGGCGGAAGAAGGATGTTTAAGCATACCTAATATTTATGGCGAAGTTATAAGACCGGAGAAAATTACACTTGTGGGTTTGGATAAAAACGGCAAAAAGATAAAAATTAAAGCTTGGGGAATGCTTGCTCGGGTATTCCAGCACGAAGTTGACCACTTAGAGGGTAAACTCTTTACCGACCGCATCAAAAAATAATTTAGTATACTATGATGCTGATCAGTATTTTAGTATACTGGATGTGCAGTATGGTAATGTGTGATACGAAGTATATCGTGACATGAAGTATATATTTTTTGGGACGCCGGAGTTCTCGGCGATAATACTTGAGAAATTAATTGACTCGTCCCTGTTCCCTGTGGCGCTTGTTTGCAATCCAGATAGGCCAATAGGCAGAAAGATGATTGTCACTCCCCCGCCGACCAAAGAAGTAGTTCTTAGAAAGAGCTTGTTAGAAATAGATGTTTTGCAGCCGGAGAAAATTAATGAAGAATTTCTCAATAAATTAGGAAGTTATGAAGCTGATTTTTATATAGTAGCGGCTTACGCGAAAATATTGCCTGCGGAGTTATTGAATATCCCTAAACTTGGAATTATCGGAGTTCATCCCTCACTTTTGCCTAAATTACGCGGTTCTTCCCCGATTCAGTCGGCAATTTTGGAGGGTGACACCCAAACAGGGGTGACTCTTTATCTTTTAGACGAAAAAGTAGACCATGGGCCTATACTCGCAAAGCGAGAATTGGAATTTCCAGTTTCTCCTTCGACACCGAGCTCAGGACCGAGGGGCAATTTCCAATTTCCAATTTTATCTCAAAAACTGGCAGAATTAGCTGCTAATTTATTAGTTAAGACCTTGCCTAAATTTGTTAAAGGTGAGATTACTCCCCTGCTCCAAAATGAAAGTAAAGCCACTTTTACTAAAAAATTTACAACCGAAGATGGATATATAAACATTGATGAGCTCAAAAACGCCATAAATGGTCTTAATACAAAAACCGCCGAGATAATAGACAGGAAAATTAGAGCGCTTAATCCGGAACCGGGAGTTTATACTATAATTCACGGAAAAAGAATGAAAATTATTAATGCCCACTTAGAAAATAATAAATTGATTTTTGGAGAAATCCAGTTCGAAGGCAAAAAGCCTACATTGTTTTCTCAATATCAGTCACTTCTTTCTTAACGTATTCGGAAATTTCTCTTAAATCGTGGAGTAGTTGTTTTTCTTTTTCTTCCTCTTCTTTGGAGAGTGTCTTTGTGAGTCTCATTTGATGTATGACGACTAATTCTTGAGTTATGTCATGCTGCAGCGTAGCAAAACCTCGTTTGATAGCTTCTTCGGCTTCTCTGATCTCTTTCATTAACCTGCTTTGTTTGCCACGAGCTTGATAATAGTGGTAAAAATTCAAAACTCCCAAAATAAGGGCTATTAAGAATAGGATTATGGCGAACAGTAAGTAGAGCGTTTCGTAACTTATTCGTGAAGCGCCGAGCTGGATAGCCGTTCTGGATACGGTTATCTCATTTTGCGGACCGGGTGGCGATAATTCGTTGCCAATCTTCAACTGTGTCCATAGGAAGTACTTGCCGCTTATTAACGGCTCTTTGTGAGTGTAGAACCATTCGCCTTTCTCATCAGATATAACGGTGGCTGAAAAGACTTGATTGTCTTGCAGATTTTGAAGGTAGATAGTAACTTCTGCGCCAGTTATCTCTGTAGTACCGCCAATATAGAACAGTTGGTCGTTAGTTATGTTTTTGGAAATAGTAGTGATTGTAGGCGGCACAAGCGGGGAAAATTCAGCGGCCTTGAGAAATGGAGCTAGAAAACCGGATAACAATATGGCACCGGCTACAATGAGTACAAGCAGTTGTATAGAGCTGCCAGCCTTGCTGTAGGCCTTCTGTTTCTCTTTTAGGTATTTTAGTCGTTCTTGGATGGTTGGGTCCTTCAGAACTCCTTCCAATTCGCGTACCTTAGTTGTTCGATGAATTCTCAAGACAATCCAAAGACTGTACATTAAGAGCAAGATGAGCGTTATTATAGTTATAAACACATAAATCCACGGAATCACAAATTTACCCGCGATTCCCAATCCTTCTTCGGAGGTGCTAAAAAACGGGTTAACTATATTTAATCGTTGAACTACCTCTCGGACGTTACCGGCTACGTCATAAGCACGAACGATAATGTCGTAGTCGCCCAGTTCCAGCTCCTTAGGCGGTATGTATCTGCCTTGGGTTTCAATAAAGAAGCTTTCGGTACTGAATTCCGTGCCGATATTCTCCGGGTTTAGCGGGATAATTTTCATTTCATAATGGTCAATGCCCGATAGGTTGTCCGTGGTGAAGAAATCAATAATCGGCAACTTGCTCGTGGTGCGCGCGGCCGGAGATATGTCTATTTTAAATTCAGCCGGAGGGGTGGCATCAATTCTCACGGCATAATGAGTTATTCCTCCCCAAAAATTACCCTTTAGAGCTTTAATGTGGAAATAATGAGTTCCATCCTGTAGATTTTTGTAAGCCACGCCCGTGTTAGAACCTTCGGAAATGTCATCCGGTGTAGAAACCGGCTCTTCAT
>CAZHYH010000002.1:8567-19334 GCA_964536655.1 uncultured Candidatus Saccharibacteria bacterium | reverse complement strand
GCATCGAATTAGGAGAGGAGTCAACTCCCCGCGAACCTAAGCCCGGGAAAACCAAAAATCAAGAAACGCGGATTGTTCACTACTCTGAATTTAAGACTCCCTTGGATCCTTTTTCCGGCACACAAGAGCAACAAGTCAAAACAAGCCCGGCAGAAGTTAAAAAAAGTAGAGAAGTACCAGAAGTGCATCCCAATAATGTCGTAGATCTGAAAGACCTGCCTTTAGAATAATGCAGTTTCAAGTACCCCAATTCATAGAAACCGAGGATAAGATTGTTGGTCCCTTCACTCTGAAGCAATTTCTTTATGTTGCCTTAGCGGGAATTGTAGGATTTATTCTATTTTTCATACTACAGTTGTGGCTGTGGTTTGTAATTGTCCTCATTTTGGTGGCTGTGAGCTCATCGCTCGCTTTCGTAAAAATTAACGGCCGGCCAATGAGTATTTTTATCCAAGCAGCTTTTAAATATATTTGGAGTCCCAGAATATATGCTCTAAAGCCGGCCGCTCCGGAACAAGTGGGTGAAGCATCATACACAATAAAGAAACAACTGCCCGTTTTAGGGAGCATCAAAAGTTTATTGGATAAAATGACTGCCTCAAAGACCGCCGTCCCCAAGAGAGAAAAAACAATCGCGGGAGGAAATTTCGGCATGCCACAGCAAGAAATCAAGGAGCGTTACCAGGTGATAAGACGGGTAACGGGTGAAAGGGAAGTCGCCAGAAGAATTGATTATAGATAATTTTCTTAAGTTTATAGTTTATAGTTTATAGTTTATAGTTAATGTATGCCCGAAACTCCGCAAGTAGCTAGAACGCAACAATTTGTTCAAATAAAAGACGTCAAAGACGGCGTGGTAGTTTTGAAGAACGGCGCGTTGCGTCGCGTCATTTTGGTTGATGGTTTAAACTTCGACTTAAAATCAGAGGAGGAGCAAAATGTTATAACTTACGCCTATCAGAACTTCTTAAATTCTCTGGATTTTTCAATACAACTTGTCATCCACTCAAGAAAGCTTAATGTTGAAGATTATATTAAAAAGCTGGAGGAACGCGAAGAACGGGAAGATAGTGAGATGTTAAAAACGCAGATAAGCGAATATAGAGAATTTGTAAGAGCGTTTGTTGAGGCAAACGCCGTGATGACAAAAAGTTTTTTTGTCGTTGTGCCTTATGACCCCATTACAATTGCTTCTCCATCGGGCATTTCGGCAATCCCAAAACTATTCGGTGGTAAAAAAGAAGCGCCGCTGGCTCACGAGGCGACAATATTGCCGGCCCACAGAGAACAGTTACATCAACGGGTAGAACAGGTAATCACCGGCTTAAGACAGGTGGGGCTCCGAGCTATAAGCTTGGAGGATCCTGAACTTCTAGAACTTTTTTATAATTTTTATAATCCGACCACGATAGAAAAAAGAGAGGTCGCGCCCGGAAGAGAAGAGTTTAGCGGCAATATAGAAGACATGATTGCTCCTTCTTCCGTAGAGATTAATTCCAACTATTTAAGGTTGGGGGACAAATTCATGAAAACACTTTTTGTCTTAGGATACCCCAGATATCTATCAAGCGGGTGGTTTTCCCCGGTAATCAACTTACCCGAGTTAACTGATGTTTCTATTTTTATTCACCCGGTTGATACCGGCATCGCTCTAAGAAACCTAAGAAAAAAAGCGACGCAGATCCAATCTCAAATGTTTTCAAACCAAGAGAAGGGCTTAATTCGCGATCCGATACTTGAAACCGCGCTGCAAGATATAGAAACGCTACGCGACACACTTCAACAAGCCACAGAAAAACTTTTTAATATCAGCGTTTATATGGCCATATACGCCGACTCTCTAAAAGACTTAAATAGGCTGGAGGCAGAAATAACAAATATATTGGACGCTAAACTTATCAATCTCAAACCGACTAACTTTGAACAAATTAAAGGCATGAACTCGGTCACCCCCTTATGCACCGATGAGATGAACATACATGTGCCTCTAAATTCGGGTCCTGTTTCTTCATTCTTCCCGTTCGTTTCTCTCGATCTTACTTCGGAGAACGGCATCCTTTACGGAATCAATCGTCACAATAATACTTTAGTTATCTTTGATAGGTTTTCTTTAGAGAACGCCAACATGGTGGTTTTTGCCAAGGCTGGCGCGGGAAAATCTTATGCCACAAAACTGGAGGTTATCAGGTCTCTTATGGTGGGAACCGATGTTATTATTGTGGACCCGGAAAACGAATATATTCCTCTATCTGAAGCTGTTGGCGGCAGCGTATTTAAGATCTCGCTTGACTCGAAAAACCACATTAACCCATTTGATATACCAATTATCCCCGAGGATGAAGAACCGGGCGAGGTATTGAAGTCTCACATTGTGAACCTGACAGGACTCTTGAAACTTATGTTGGGCGAGTTGTCTCCTGAAGAAGAGGCGATGTTGGATAGAGCCGTAACAGAAACTTATGCTTCGAGAGATATAACTCCGGATAAAGACTTTTCTAAGATAGCGCCTCCACTCTTGGAAGACCTGGAGACAATACTCCAGGGGTTGGAGGGAGGGAAAGGTATGGCTGAAAAGCTGTATCGCTTTACGAAAGGCAGTTACGCGGGCTTTGCCAACAAACCGACTAACGTGAATATCGTTAATCGGCTTATTGTTTTTTCCATAAGAGATTTAGAAGATGAGTTGAGGCCCATAGCGATGTATATTATCTTGAACTTTATTTGGAATATGGTTAGAGCGGAACTTAAAAAGAGGGTTATGATAATTGACGAAGCTTGGTGGATGATGAAGTATCCCGATTCGGCATCGTTCCTTTTTGGGCTAGCTAAAAGGGCAAGAAAATACTACCTCGGCATATCAACCATAACTCAAGACGTAGAAGACTTCTTGACTTCCCCTTACGGTCGTCCGATTATCACCAACTCCTCTCTACAACTCCTCCTAAAACAAGCTCCGGCCACCGTAGATATAACCGCTAAAGCTTTCAACTTAACCGACGTTGAAAAAAACTACCTTTTAGAGGCTGATGTCGGCCAAGGATTATTCATAGCCGGCCTTAAAAGAGCGGCTATACAGATTGTCCCCTCTTACTTTGAGGACAAGCTTATCACTACGAACCCCAAGCAAATTTTGGAAATGAAGAAGGGGAAAGAATTATAATATAGACGGGTATGATTAAAGTGGTTTTAGCGGTAGATAAATCTCAGGAAATAATTCAAGCCATAACCAAAATAGAAATCTTTGATGGCAAGAATATTAATGACATCTTTCCCTGGGCGCTTGGTGTGGGCGGTATGTTTGCTTTGGGAATTATTATCTATGGCGGCGTAATGTACATCTCCTCCGCTGGCAACGCTTCCAGGCAGGAAGATGCCAAAGAATGGATTAAAGCCGCAGTCTACGGTCTAATACTCTTGGCTGCGGGGTATCTAATCTTGAATACCGTAAACCCAGCTATTTTAGGCCATTAATATTTTAACTGTTTAAGTGGTAGCTTTAACCGTTACGTAGCGGTTTCTGCCCTCTCCGACGCTTTCTGTCGCAACGTCTGGCCTCATAGAAAGTTCCGTGTGTATTAAGCGTCTCTCATAAGCGTTCATCGCCGGAAGGCGCACTGGTTCTTTCGTCACAACGGCGCGCCTGGCTGCCGCCCGCGCCAGTTCAACAATAAGCTTCTCCCTCTCTTTGCGATAGTTATTAATATCTACAATTACCGGGTAGACTCCGTTCTTTTTAGCAATCAATCTAACGATGCGGTTAATGTTCAAAACTAACATCGGCAACCTCACGGCGTTTACGGCTTCGTCCTCTAAGTTGATGGAAAAATTTTTGTTTTGCGAATCAGTTTCTATTTCAAACTTGCTGAAGCCCATCAACTCTACCAATTTACTTACTTGTTCCTTTAGACTCTCCATGGCTGAACGTTTTATTTATGATAACCTGTTGGAATATAGAAAATATAGTGGTGGTGAGCCAATATAATCCAAGAGCTGCAGGCAGCGTGATAACAACTATAGCGGTAATTACCGGACCAATATAGACCATATTTCGGCCCATTTTTTCGGCTTGCGTAAGTTCCTGCCCAGCTTTCGGCTTGGGCAATGATAGTCTCGACTGTAAATATTGGGCACCCGTGGCCATGGCAGCTAAATAAAAACTTTTCTTGCTTAAATCTACTAATCCGAGTAGGGTGTGGCTTATCACTTCCGGCTTATCAACAAACGAATACAACAAACCAAAAGATTCTTCGTTTAGCCCGCCATTAAATATTCTAAACAGAACCCACAAAATTGGTAATTGAACGATGATAAGAATTATAGGCATAAGGGGGTTGGCTTTGTGATGGGAGTAAAGTTCGAGAATTGCTTTAGTTTGCGCTTCACGGTTCTCTTTGTATTTTTCCTGTATTTTCTTAATGTACGGCTGGAGCTCTTGGGTTATTCTTTGGTGACGCAATGACTCATGAAATAATGGGAAAAGAATAATCCTAATTAGAACGGTTAATAAAATAATAGCGAGGCCCAAGTCCTCTATGGCGATTGAGTTATAAAGAAGCACCAAACCGTTAAAAAGCGGTTTGTATAAAATTTCATTAAATAAACTGCTCATATTTTTCGAACGCATCCTTTAACCGCGCGTCCGTAAACTTTATAATAGGTGCTTTTAAAATTATAAGCAAATCTTTCCCGGTCTTATTATTAGGCGCGAGTAAACTATTTTTAAAAAGATTTATAATCTTTCTTTTTAATTTATTCCTGTGGGCCGCATTTTTAAGAGTCTGCTTACTAATAAGCACGCCTAAGCGATTATAAGTTAGGTTGTTGGGGTGCGTCTTAATAACTAAATTGCTGTCGGAAAAGATTGATTTAGTGTTTTTGGGGAAAAGGCGTATCGGTGTTCTTAGTTTCTTGGGAAGCATCTAAACCGTAATTCTACGTCTTCCTTTGGCTTTCCTTCTTTTTATAACATTTTTCCCGCCGGCGCTTCTTTTTCTTTTCAAGAACCCATGAGTTCTCGCTCTCTTTCTTTTCTTCGGCTGATAGGTTTTGGACATACGTAAATTGTATTAGGTTATCCACAACTAATCAACAGTTTACCCAGGTTCGCGGCATTTGACTGTTCCCTGGTCCGCAATGATAATGAGAACGATGCACAACGAGGAGCTTTGGCAATCGGCATTATCCGAAATAGAACTCCAGGTTTCTAGGGCAAATTTCTTAACCTGGCTTAAAAATAGTCGTTTGATAGAAAACACCGAAGAGTCTATAACAATAGCTCTGCCAAATCATTTTGCTAAAGAGTGGGTTGAAACCAAGTATGACAAGTTGATTTTAGGAACTGTTAGAAACTTCATCGCTTCGGTTAAAAAAGTAGAATATGTGGTAGAGGGCGGTCTCGCTAAAGCACAAGCCCCCGCTAAGTCACGCCAGATCTCAAACGAAAAGCAGCTTATCATAGAAGAATTTAAAGTTGATCCGGAAACAAACCTCAACCCGCGCTATACGTTAAATTCTTTTGTTGTTGGGTCGTCCAACGAATTGGCTTATTCTGCGGCCTCGGCGATAATTCAAAACGTTGGTACTAAATACAACCCGCTTTTTATTTATGGCGGTGTTGGTTTGGGTAAAACGCATCTTATTCAAGGCGCTGGCAATGAAATAAAATCCCTTAATAAAAATAAAACTAGAGTAAAATATGTTACGTCGGAAAAGTTTACCAACGACGTTGTCTCCGCAATTAGAAACAAGCGCACGGAAGATATTAAAAATATTTACAGGAACGTAGACGTTCTAATAATCGATGATATCCAATTTATTGGCGGCAAAGAAAAAACAGAAGAAGAATTTTTTCACACATTTAACGCGCTTTATGAAAATAATAAACAGATTATTATTTCTTCTGATAGGCCGCCCAAAGCCATACCAATACTAGAAGAGAGGTTAAGATCCCGTTTTGAAGGAGGAATGATAGCAGATATTAGTTGTCCGGATTACGAGACGCGTGTAGCTATTATAAAAACAAAATTACAAGAAAGAGGAACGTCTTTAGAGGATAGTGGTATTGATTTAATAGCTAAAAAAGTACAAAAAAACATAAGAGAAATTGAAGGCGTCTTAAATAAAATTGTTTTTTACCAAACGAATTATCAAAAACAGGTAACCACCGACCAATTAGAGAAAATAATCACTGAGTTTATTGAAAAAGCCAGAATTAATATAAATCCCAATCAAATAATTAAGGCCGTTGCCGGTTATTTTGAAATATCACCAGGAGACTTAACTGGGAAGTCAAGAAATAAAGAATTCATAGAGCCGCGTCAAGTGGCAATGTATTTATTAAGAGATATACTAGATATGTCTTATCCTTATATAGCCAGTAAAGTAGGGAAAAGAGATCATACTACGGTAATTTATGCATGTAAAAAAATAATCAGGGATTTAGAAAAAAATCAACTTTTAACGGATAAATTAATAGCTATTAAAGAGTTGGTTAATAAGATGGGGTAATGTTGTTGATAAATTGTTTAATGACATCTATATGAAATAAGTTTAGTATTAAATTAATACAACTTATCCAGAATTTATTAATAGGTTTTAGGATTAATAAGAGTAGGTAAATAAAGAATAATTAATAAATTAACAAACTTATACACAACCACTATAACAACAAATGAAATTAATAATACTTAAAAATCATTTAAAAGTAGGACTAGACGCCGTTGGTCGCGCAACAGTATCAAATTTAAATTTACCAATCTTAGGTAATATATTAATTAAAACAATTAACAACCAAATAAAACTATCCGCTACAAACCTAGAAATAGCTATAACTAAAACCGTCTACGGTAAAATAATTGAGGACGGCAGCGTTACAATTCCATACAACGTTTTATCAAATATTGTAAACAACACAACAAGCGAAAGAATAAATCTAGAAACCAAACAGAATAATTTAATAATTAAAACAGACAATTATGAAGCTAAATTAGCTGGGATAGGAGAGAGTGAGTTTCCAATTATTCCGAAAGTCAAAGAAGGAAAAGATTTTTTAGAAATAAAATCCGACGTATTAAGAGAAAAGCTCGAAAGGGTGGTTATAGCCGCAGGTATTTCTGATTTAAGACCGGAGATAAGCGGGGTGTCTTTTAATTTAGAGCCATCGGAGTTGAAGTTGGCGGCAACTGATACGTTTAGGTTGGCGGAAGGGAAAATTCCCGGCTCACAAATAAAAAACACATTCCCACAGGGATTCGGAATTATAGTTCCGCTTAAAACAACCCAAGAGGTAATTAGAATAATTTCCGGAGAAGAACCAACAACTATTTTTGTGGATAACAACCAAATACTATTTAAAACACAAGACCTGGAAGTTGTTTCCCGGTTGATAGAGGGAAAGTTTCCAGACTATAATTCGATAGTTCCGAAAGATTGGGACGCGCGGGTGCTGGTAAGCAAAGAAGAACTCATAAACGCGCTAAAACTTACAAGTTCTTTGGGCAGCCGCGTAAACGAGGTAAGGTTAAAAACAGGAAATAAGAAGGTTTTGGAGGTTTATTCTAGCGATAACGCGTTGGGAGAAAACAATTACCTTGTTCCGGCCAAAATAAACGGACCGGATACGCAAATAGCTTTTAATTGGAGATATCTACTTGAAGGGGTTAAGGCCTTATCAGGAGACCAGGTGTTTCTTGGATTAAACGGAGAAAACAAACCCGCAATAATAAACACCTCAGGAGACGTATCTTACTTTTATATATTAATGCCGATTAAGCAGTAATAGATTAATTTCTAAACAAGATCACTTCCTTGCTCGTTTTCGACCCGCCTTCGTTAGTCGCCCTTATGACTAGTATATTTTGGATATTTATATTAAGCGGCTTCAAAACGCTTTTATAAGAATAAAAAGTGTTTAAATCGCTGATAATATTTTCGATAAGTTCGTTATTTAGGTAAATTTCTAATTTATTTATTTTTGACGAAGACGCAATTTCTGCGTTAATGGTTATCTCGTCTTCTACAAATTCGCCATTCTTCGGGTTTATAAGGTTTATTATTATATCTCCGCCGCTTGAAATGCTAGCTTCTTGGTCAGGGATCGGTTTGATATTAGTCGTGTTAAATTTATTCAAATCAATCTGGTTATTTTGAGTCCACTGTCTTATCCCCTCTTCCCAATTATTAAACTGCGGGTCATTAACCCTTCCCAGATAATAAAGTATATTATGATACTCGCCCTCAATTAACTCGCCCCTTATTATTGGGTTGGAGCTCAATATCGGCTCCGGACGAGGGAACGTATCAAGCGGCTTATTTAAAAGGGCTTTAGACATAAAGTCGTGCCACATAGGAACGGCCGCTAGAATACTCCCGCCTTTACTCGTTAACGATTCGCGATTATTATTGCCTACCCAGACGCCCGCCACCAAATTGGGAGTGTAGCCAATAGCCCAGGCGTCTCTGTAGTCGTTGGTTGTCCCAGTTTTCAAGGCAACCTGGTGGCCTGTAACTTGTGTTAATTTGAGACTCGCAGAATAAAGCGGAGCTCTCAAGTCTACATCAGAAAGAATGTCGTTGATTAACCTAGCGTGATTCTCGTCAGCCACCCGACTATTTTCATCCTTATATTCTTCTAAAACATTACCCTTATTATTTTCCACTTTTAGTACGACTGCTTGATTATGCTTAATTCCGTCGTCAGCAAGAACAGAATAAGCGCCCACAAGCTCGATTAACTTAACTTCTCCGCCGCCCAAGACCAAAGACAAACCGAATCGATTTTTGTCGTTTAAGGCTGTTATACCAAAAGAGCTCAAGTTATTAAGAACGTTATCTAATCCCGCCAAGTATAAAGTTTTTACCGCTGGTACGTTTATTGATTGAGCCAAAGCTTCTTTCATAGCGACGGGGCCCCTAAACACGCTGTCGAAATTCTCGGGGTGATAGCAACTCTTATTGGTATTTCTGAAATCAACCACGGGTGGGCAGTTGCTGTTGCCGGTGTTAAATTCGGTGGCTGTGTCCCAAAGTATAGTTTCAGGCGCAAATCCCTTTTGGAAAGCAGTTAGATAAATAAAAGGCTTTAATGCAGAGCCTGGCTGTCTCAGTCCCTGCGCGGCGACATTGAAATTACCCTCAAATTTACAGTTTTTACCGGGGGCGCAGCCTTCCGGAACGGATTTCGCAAAGTAATCTTTAGAACCCACCATAGCCAAAACCTGCCCCGTGGTTGGTTCTTGGGCGACTAATGCGCCATTTTCCCCTCTATAAAGCTCGCTATTCCTTTTAACGCCGTTTTCCACGGCTTCCTCGGCTAGTTTTTGCAACTCCCAATCCAAGGTCGTAGTTATTTTTAATCCGCCAATCTCCAATAAATCATCGCCATATTTTTTCCTTAGATAATCTTGGACGTAGAAAACAAAATGCGGAGCCTTGATGCTTGAAGCGGGCTGCAAAACAACTTTAGGAGAATTATCAATTGAAGAGGCAAGCTGTTCCTCATCAATATAACCCAATTCTCTCATCCTTTTTAGGACGAATTTTCTCCTTTCTTCCAGTTCGCTTGTATGACTGCCCCAAGGCGAATAGTAACTCGGGGAGTTTGGTAAGCTGACGAGAAGCGCCACCTCGCTTAAATTCAAGTCTTTGGCTCTTTTGTTAAAATAGGTTTGAGCGGCGGCTTCTATGCCGTAACTATTTGCTCCATACGGCACCTGGTTTAGGTAGAGGTTTAATATTTCATCTTTGCTGTAGTGTTGCTCCAGGCGCCAAGCTAAAACAAGCTCTTTTATTTTTCTAGTGATTGTTTTTTCTGGCGTAAGAAACGCGGTTTTAGCTAGCTGTTGCGTTATAGTTGAGCCGCCTTGAACTGCTCCACCCCTTAATAAATCGACCATCAAGGCTCTTAAAATCCCTCTCCAGTCAAAGGCCGGATGGCTGTAGAAGGCGTTATCTTCTATGCTAATAGTGGCGTATTTAACAAAATCTGGTATTTCTTCTTCGGGGATAATTGTTCGCTTCTCTTCGCCGTGTATCTCATAAAGCAGGACCTCGCCCGTTCTATCATAAATTTTGGTCGATTCGACGATTTTTCTCTGGGTGATCTCGTCCGCGTTGGGCAAGCCGCGGATGACGTGAAAAAGGAAACCTACTCCTAAGATGAGAAGAATTATTAAAACCAGAACAAATTTACCTATAAGTCTCATAGTAGGGTGCGATTTATTTATAAACCCCGTCACACAACTGCGATAGCGGGTTATTGATTAACTTATAGTACAAACTCCTTCACGACCTTTATGTTTCATAATGTATCTTAATACTAAATATAGTAACTTGAGTTAATCTTATCGCAGTTGTGTGACGGGGGTAAACCCCCACACCTTTATAAAGGTGTGGGGGTAAACAAAACCTCCCTCTAAATCAAATTTAGAGGGAGGTTGGGTTGCTACATAAAGTTAGTAAGTTTCCTCATCTTCCTCATCCTCTTCTTCATCTCCCTTAGATTTCTCTTCCTCTTCATCAAGGCCCAAATCGGCGTCGTCTCCATCCGCTTGCTCTTTCTCTTTCTCTTCCTCTTCATCAAAGGAAAGAGGAGTCAGTTTGGTTTCTGTAGCCATATTTGTTTTTGTATTAAAGCGACCTTTGATTTATGCTGCACCCCATTTTAGGGCGCGAAACTTATTTATAACGGCAAGTATATACAAAGATTTTTATATGTCAACCCCTTTTTCAAACGAAGCTCTTATGGCAATAGCCAACGCGTCGGCTGCG
>CAZHYH010000002.1:0-8467 GCA_964536655.1 uncultured Candidatus Saccharibacteria bacterium | reverse complement strand
GTCAACCCCTTTTTCAAACGAAGCTCTTATGGCAATAGCCAACGCGTCGGCTGCGTCGTCGTATCCCAAAACCCTCCGAAGCCCCAAAGTTAAGCAGACGTACCTGGACACTATTTTTTTATCACTTTTTCCGGAGCCGGTTACGGCGGATTTAATGTCATTCGGAGTGAATTCTAGCGTTTTCACCGCGTTCTTATTCAAGATAAAAAGAATTATCCCGCGATATTCGGCTACAGATATGGCAGTCTTCTTATTTTTGGAAAAAAATATTTTTTCGACGCCGGCTATTTGCGGCTTATATTTCTTAATAAGCAAATTTAACTTAGTTTCTAAGTTTCTAAAACGAGAATCTCCCTTCCCCGGCTCTATTACCCCGTAGTCCAATGATTTAAGCGCCCCTCCCGCTTTTTTGATTACTCCGTAGCCGATTCTTGTCGTTCCTGGGTCGATGCCCAATATAACTTTAGGCGTTAGTGGAGATTTTTTGTACATCATTTTGTTCTTCGAGCGCCTCTATTAATTCGTTGAATTTTTGTTGGTCTTTTAGAGAAAGTTCCTGTTTAAATTTAGGCTGCCAAAGAGTATCAATGTTCGACGGCGGCAGAAAGGCCCAGCGCACACTGCCCTGCTCTGCGAACTTGGCTCCGTAGTCGCTTAATATATTTTTAATCTCATTAATAGTTCTGTTTGTGTTGTCCGTAATCGCTTCAATGATTATAGCTGAACCGGCTGGGCCGTAGGCTTCAACCACGACCTCCTCCAGATTTTTATTATCACTTTGTTTAAGGGCTCTTTCTATATTTTCTTGTGGGACGTGAGCCTTTTTAGCTTTTTCAATAACAGTTCTTAGACGAGGATTAAAATCCGAATTGGGTTCGTCTTTCGCGGCAATTCTTACGGCGTTTAGAAGTTTTACAAAGAGCTGACCGCGTTTTTTATCAACAGCCTCTTTTTTGTGTTTTATCTGCTTCCATTTGTTGTGTCCGGACATAATATTAAAAATAATTTAAAATTGGAAAATCAAAGTTTAAAATGACAAATCAAAATTATAAAATGTTTTAATTTGCTAAAATTTTGACATTTTACATTGTCACTTTCCATTTTAATATTTCCATTTTACATTTACCATAGTCAACTGTCATAGGTTGGTTGTCAGATATTCCCTGTGTAGTATGATTATAGATAAATGGATTTGTTTGGAAAGAAAAAAGCAAACGAAGAGCTTGAACGCTTAAAGAAAGAAGCGGAAGAAAGGGACGCCCAAAGGCGCGCCACTAAAGAGAAACTTCCCTACATAAACTTAAACTCCACACCCGTTAATTTAGACGCCTTAAAAATAATTTTAGAGGGAACCGCCGAAGAGGCGGAGGCGGCCATCATAGATTCTAAACGCAAGGAACTGGCCGTAGCGGTTTGTAGCCCCCAGAACCCAAAAACTCGAGAGCTCATCGACGAATTAAAGTCTCGAGGGTTCCAGGTAAGCTTGTTTGTTTCGTCGCAGAGCGGGCTGAAGAAAGCTTGGGAACGCTATAAAGAAATAAAAGCCGCTCCCGAAAAGGGGGCTCTCTCCGGCGTAGAAATAGGGGCAGCAGAGATTTTTAAAAATTTAACTTTTGAGGGAGTGTCGCCGAAAATTCAAGAGCTTGAAACTGGCGAGGGCGGTGTCTTAATCACCGATTTATTAGATTTTGTTTTGGGATCAGCTATTCAGTTGGGCGCTTCCGATATACATATGGAAACGGAGAAAAGCGCCGCCTTGTTGAGGTTTAGAATAGACGGTTTGCTTTATGATGTTTATCGGCTTAATCCCAAAACTTATTCCTCCGTTTTAAACAGGCTTAAACTATTATCGGGCCTTAAAATTAACGTTACCGACGCTCCTCAAGATGGAAGATTTACCACTAAATTCGACAAAGATTATATTGAAATAAGAACCTCAATTATACCCGCGGAGTATGGTGAAACGGTTGTACTGCGGGTTTTGGATCCACACACCATTTCTCTAAGTCTTTCCGACTTAGGCTTGCGCAAAGACGACGAGGAAACGGTGAAACTAGAACTAAAAAGACCAAACGGAACTATTTTAGTAACAGGTCCGACCGGAAGCGGCAAAACCACCACTCTCTACGCTTTCTTAAAATCCGTAAAAAATCCAGAGCTTAAGGTGATTACTATTGAAGATCCTATTGAATATCACTTAGAAGGCATTGAACAAACTCAAATTGATCCGAAAAGTGGTTACACATTTGGCGGAGGTTTAAAGTCCATCCTAAGACAAGACCCGGACATAATACTCGTCGGCGAGATAAGAGATTTAGAAACAGCCGAGGTTGGCATGCACGCGGCTTTGACCGGGCACTTAGTTTTTTCAACGCTTCACACAAACGACGCCTCGGGAGCCGTACCACGGCTGGTAGACTTAGGCGTGAAGACTTCTATTATAGGCCCCGCCCTAAATCTTATTATCGCCCAGAGATTAGTGAGAAAACTTTGCCATAGCTGTAAAATTGTTGCCGAGATTAATACTCGTACGGCATTAAATATTAAAAAGTTTTTGCGAGGATTACCGCCGAAAATAAACAGCGTTTACGAAAATAAAGAAATAGTGCTCTATAAGGCGGTGGGATGCGCAAAGTGTCGTGGAGGCTTTAAGGGTAGATTGGGAATGTTCGAACTCTTAAGATGCGGCGATGAGTTGGAAACGCTTATCACAAAAGAAGCGACAGATGAAGCTATAAAGAAATTGGCGAGGCACCAAGGAATGGTTGAGATGCAGGCGGATGGTATCTTGAAAACCCTTGACGGAGTTACTACCCTTGAAGAGGTAGAAAGAGTAACAGGCCCGATAGAGTGGTTGTAAAAACAATGCGCCACCGCAGAGCGGCGGCTGTCTTCGGTTCGCTCGCCTCTCGTAAAAATAAAATTGTTCATTTTTACGAAGGCTCGCTGCCGAAGATAAAAAACGTAGGTCTGCGGGCAATTCCTTGGAGGGAAGCATGCTCTTTCAAATTAAATATAAAAGAGTTTAGAATCTCTGGAGGGGAGTGGCCCAGCCGAGACCAGGCCGTCCTTTGCCTTAAGAGATTCGCTGCCCGCAGGCCTACGCCTTCTAATTAGAAACTTTATAACATAAATCATATTATTTGTCAATATGCCAGGTAGTGAAAACTCGATTAGTTCGCCTTCAGGCGAACAAAGGGGTTTTACGAAAGGCAAGAATATTCAAGAAAAAACAACCAATTTATCAAAATGTCATGAATCTTATTAAGAATAAATAATCGAGTTTCTACTACCTGGTATGACAAATAAAGCCGAAAACAACAAGAAAAAACAGGCGACAAAGAGCCTTTTAAACAATGGCAACAACGAAGACCAGACTATAGATACCATTTTACGGCCCACTAAGTGGGAGGACTATATTGGCCAAGGGAACATTAAAAGGAATCTAAAGATTATTATTGATGCCGCAAAGTCCAGAGGCGAGTCATCAGACCACCTCCTTTTTTATGGTCAGGCCGGGCTGGGGAAAACTACCCTGGCTAAATTAGTGGCGCAGGAAATGAACGCGGCGATGAAAATTACTTCCGGGCCGGCTATAGAAAAAATGGGAGATTTGGCGGCAATTTTAAGTAATCTAGAACCGAAAGACATCCTTTTTATAGACGAAGCCCATAGACTGAACAGGATGATAGAGGAAGTTCTCTATCCGGCAATGGAGTCGAGAAAACTTCACATCATAATTGGCAAGGGCGCTGGCGCTAGAACGATTTCACTGGATATTCCCCCGTTTACGTTAGTTGCGGCAACAACAAGAATAGATCTCTTATCGGAACCGCTAAGGTCCAGATTCGGGGCCACTTTCAGGCTTGATTATTATGACGAGGCCGATATAGAGGCCATAATAAAAAGATCAGCTTCTATTTTAAGTATTGGCATCTCGCCCGAGGCGGTGCGTGTTTTGGCCAAAGCTTCTCGCTTTACTCCTCGAGTAGCTAATAGGCTGTTAAAACGCGTGAGAGACTACATGGAGGTCTATAAGAATAAGACCATAGACGAGGAGGTTGCGAGGAAAACGCTGGATATTTTGGAAATTGATAGCTTAGGATTAGAAACTCACGATAGGCTGCTCTTAAGGACTATTATTGATAAATTCGGCGGCGGGCCCGTGGGCGTAAATACTATTGCCGCCTCCCTTAACGAAGACAGAGTGACTGTGGAGAATGTATACGAACCCTATCTTCTTAAATTGGGGTTGATAAGACGCACGGCTGCCGGACGCACAGCAGAACCCTTGGCTTATACCCACCTAGGCAAAAAACCTAAAGGTAAATTGTTATGATCTATATTAAAGAACTTATTCCCAATCCCGTCGGTAGTGATGTGGGTAGAGAGTTGATTAAATTAATCAATCAGGGCGAAGAAAAAGTAGATCTTGATGGATGGAAATTAAGCGACTTAAGCGGTAAAACATTTTTATTTACCAACAGATTCATCTTGCCGCAGCAGGAGTTAGAATTAAAAAATTCAGAAACTAAAATTTCTTTAAATAACGACGGGGATACAATAACTCTTTATAATGCCGTAGGCGACAAAACCGATGTTTTAAGTTATAGCGAAACGTATGAGGGAGAAATTATTTTAGCCGAAAGATTCAATAAAACTCTTAACGTAGAGCCAAGATCGCCAGTTCCGACAAACGGCGTTTTGCAGGGAGGACTTATTACTAATAATTACGACTTGTGGCCGCTCCTCGCGGCAATTTTTATTTCCGTCCTAGCCGGCCTCATTGGAAGTTTTGTTTTAAAGAGGGTCTATAATTTACGATGAGGTTTATTTCACCTAGTCCAAAAGCGACGACGCAAACAGCTAAGGTGTTAGCCAAAGAGGTTCTCCTTACAAACTCACTCGTTGTTTTGGGATTGGTTGGCGACTTGGGGACAGGCAAAACAACTTTCACTAAGGGGTTCTTCAAGGAGTTGGGCGCGCGCAAGAAGATTACAAGCCCCACATTTCTTATATTGAGAAAAATACCTATTAAGAGCAAGAGGAACGCTTACCACATAGATGCTTACCGGGTGAACAAAAGAGATCTATTAAGCTTAGGCCTTAAGGACATCTTAAAAGCCCCAAACATAGTTGTAATAGAATGGGCCGATAGAATAAAGAACGTTTTGCCCAAAGGAACTATTTGGGTAGAGTTTGAACACGGTTCAAAAGAAAATGAAAGGCACATTACTTTTAATAGACGCTAATTCTCTTATTCATCGCGCTTATCATGCCCTCCCGCCGTTTACTTCCCCCGAGGGCAAGCCAACGGGGGCTCTTTATGGGTTGGCCAGCATTCTAATTAAAATTTTTAGAGAAGGGATGCTAAATAATGATATACCAAAGTTTATAGTCGCGGCTTTTGACACTCCCGAGATTACATTTAGAGAAAAGGAATACAAGGAGTATAAAATAACAAGGCCTCCGGCGGCCGATGACCTTATTTCACAACTAAAAGAGGCGCAACGCCTTTTACAATTATTTGGCATAAAAACAATCAAATTGCCGGGATGGGAGGCAGATGACCTCTTAGCCACGATAGCTTCCAGATTTAAAGCAAGCGAGGCGATAAAAAAAGTTGTTATACTGTCCGGCGACCTCGATATGCTACAGATGGTCAAGGACGATAAGGTGGTTGCTATAATGCCGCAGAAAGGCATAAGTAACACGGTTGTCTATGATGAAACAAGCGTATTTAAAAGATTCGGCGTCGCGCCTAAACTTCTAGCTGATTATAAAGGTCTCGTGGGTGATAAATCTGATAATATTCCAGGCGTTCCCGGCATCGGACCGAAGACTGCGGCTAACGTTATAAGTAAGTTTCAAAATTTGGAGAATTTATACCGAGAAATAGATGAGGTTGGGCTGCCAGACCTTAAATTACAGAGCAAACTTCAAGAGTATAAGGATCAAGCCTTTTTATCAAAGAAATTGGCTACGTTAGACCAAAGCGCGCCAGTCGAAGTTTCTTTAGAGGAGCTTCGACTGCCCGCCGCCGTAGATGGCAAACAAATTACAGTGTATTTTGAAGAATTGGGGTTTAATAGTTTAATAGATAGGCTAGCCAAGCTATAATTAGGGTAACATGGCTTTTAGCCGAAAACGGAAGATAAAATTTTCTTTCTCCGATCTTAAACTGCCGGAGATGAGATCTTTGTGGATATTCGCCTTGCTGGTTGTTTTTTTGTTAATTGCCGATTATATTTTTATATCTTCTCCTACTATAACGAAGCTTACCGTCTTTTTATTTATGGGGATTTTAATTTTTTGGAACAACTTAAAAACGGCTAGGCTAAACCAAGAAACTAAAAATACTTCCGGCCGCCTTAATGATATTGTGAAAAGTTTGAGCGACGGGATTGTCGCTTATGATGTGGACTTTAAAATTCTAATTATTAATAGCGCTGCCGAAAAGTTATTTGGCATAAAGAAAGAAGAAGTTGCCGGGCAGTATTTCGGTCCGGAGCGGGTAAGAGAAGCGAGACTGAAACTTTTTACTCAAATTCTTTTCCCCTCCCTCGCGCCGCTTGTCGTTAGAAGAACTGACGGAGACGGCTACCCGCAAGTTATAGATGTGTCGTTTAGCGAGCCGAGCCTGGACTTCAGAATTACTACTATAAAAATGTCTTTGCCGGACGGCAAAACAAGCGGCTTCGTAAAAATAATTCACGACCGCACTAGGGAAATCCAACTTTATCGTTCTAAATCGGAATTTATTACTATAGCCGCTCATCAATTAAGAACTCCGCTTACTGCCATAAATTGGACGCTAGACACCATAGTCAAGGATTCATCCGTAAACGATGAAAACAAAGAAATGATTAAGAATGGTTTAGCCGCTTCCGTAAAAGCCTTAAAGATAGTAAACGATCTTTTAGATGTCGCTAAGATTGAAGAGGGACGCTTTGGCTACAACTTTGAAAATATAGATATTGTTAAGTTTTTAAACGAGATTTTAGAAAACGCCAATGTTATCGCTAAAAAATACGGACTCAAATTATATTTCGATTCCGGGGGGGACCGATCAATTATCTTGAAGGCAGATCCCAATAGGCTGGGATTAGCGTTTTCTAATATCCTAGATAACGCGATAAAGTACAACGTCCAGAATGGCAATATTACGGTTAAAATAGAAAGACTGCCCGGCAAGCCTTATATTCAAGTAAGCGTTGTGGATACTGGTATGGGAGTGCCGCTTGAAGCCATGCCCAAGCTGTTCACTAAATTTTTCCGGGCAGAGAACGCTTTGAGATTCCGGCCGGAAGGATCTGGTTTCGGGCTCTATATAACCAAGAACGTCATTAATCGTCACGGCGGAGCAATTTGGATAGAATCTACCTTAGGAAGAGGTACGGCTGTTTATGTTACTTTACCCACGGATCCAAGCTTAATCCCTCCTAAAGAGGTTATTCGGGAAGAATATTAAGGAAATGATTATATTATTATACGGCCAAGATTCTTATAGGCGCCTCACGAAGCAGCTTGAGATAGAAAAAGCATACCGCGAAAAAAGAGGCAACTTATCCGAGGAACATTTTGATTTATCTCTAGACGGCACCATGGAAAGATTTAAAGATTTTATAGTTAACCGTTCTATGTTCGACGATATGAAGCTCACGGTTTTAGAGAACGCTTACGATTACTCCGACAATAAGGAATTTCGTGAAATTTTATATAGCGAACTCGAGACTAAAAGTTTAATTATTTTAATGAGCGCCGACGGGAAACCTCCTGCTAAATTAAACTTTTTATTGAAGAAACCAGTTCAGAATCAAATATTCCAACCGTTAGAGGACGCAAAATTAGAGTTTTTTATTAATAAGGAAGCCTTAAGTCGCGGGCTAAAACTATCAGCCGATATTATAGAGTCGGTTAAGAATACATTCGGTAGCGATACCTGGGGGATAATCACGGAGTTGGACAAAATGGCGTTCCAGAGCAATCACTTTAAACCCCACAAGCCGAAAGTAGATTACTACGTTCTTGTTAGCGCCTTAAAAGCAAATAAAGATTTTAAACATAAATTAGTAGCGTTAGAAATTATGTTAAGCGAAAGAAGAGATGATCCCGCCCGCGTTTTTAATAGCTTAAGTTATAGATTGAATAGCCGAAAAGAAGCCCAGGCATTTGCTGATTACGATGTGGCAGTGAAGTCGGGAAAATTGGATTACGAAGAGGTCTTGGTTGATTTTTGCTTGAGCGCGTGAGAAAGACGCGATTTTAATCGCGAAGCTTTATTTCTTTTAATTAAGTTCGTTCTGGCCGACTTATCGAGAAGTTTGTATACGTTGGGCAAATAGCTTTCAGCTTCTTGTATTTTACCGCTAGTCACTAGGTTTTTATAAAGTTTCACGGTCTCTTTAAGTTTCCTATTTTTTGTAAGGTTTACTTTTCGCCTTTTAACATTCTGACGCAAGGCTTT
>CAZHYH010000001.1:0-27459 GCA_964536655.1 uncultured Candidatus Saccharibacteria bacterium | reverse complement strand
AATTGGCATGTTTATAGGAGAATTCAGACATAGTATTGACCCCAAAGGCAGAATAGCTATTCCGGCTAAATTCAGAGCCAAACTTTCCGGTGGGGCAATTATCACAAAAGGGTTGGATCACTGCCTATTCGTATTTACTAATAAGGATTGGGAAACTCTCGCGCAAAAGCTTGTTGGTTTACCTTTGGCTCAAGCTAACTCTCGTGCTTTCGCAAGGAATATGCTTGCCGGCGCAACGGATGTGGAACTGGATACTCAAGGTAGAATTCTTATTCCGGATTACTTAAGAAAATATGCCGGATTGAGTAAGGAAGTAGTGGTAACAGGCGTTTATAACAGGATGGAAGTATGGGATGCGAAGTCATGGAGTGATTACAAAGCGAAAACCGAAAGTCAGTCAGAGGAAATAGCCGAGAAGTTGAGCGAGTTGGGGATTTAATGGCGCATGTTCCGGTTCTTTTAAATAGAGTTTTAGAAATATTGAGGCCGTTGCCGGATAAATTTATTATCGACGGGACGGTAGACGGTGGAGGACACGCTGCAGAAATCGTTAAACGATTGGAGCCTAACGGAATATTTTTGGGAATAGATTGGGACAAGAGTATGATTGCCGGCTCGAAATCAAGGATAGGCCAAGTGCCGAAAGTAGAAGTTCACCTCGTTCTCGGAAACTATGCTGACCTGCCGGCCATCTTGAAAAGTAAAAAACTGGGGAGAGCGGATGGATTGCTTTTAGACCTAGGGCTATCTTCAGAACAATTAGAAAATTCAGGGAAAGGATTCAGTTTTATGAAGGACGAGCCACTCATCATGCGTTACGCTCTAGATGGTCCTACGGCCGCCGAGATAATAAATGGACGGAATGAGAAAGAGTTAGCAGATGTATTTTTTCGATACGGGGAAGAGAGATATGCGAGAAATATTGCCAAGGGAATAATTGAAGCAAGGAGAAAAAAGAGGATTATTACGACCTTTGATCTCGTGGAAGCCATAAGAGGCGCAGTGCCGAAATCCTATGAGCGCGGCAGGATACATCCGGCAACAAGAATTTTCCAGGCGTTGCGCATTTATGTAAATAATGAACTAGGCAACTTGGAGTCTGTTTTAAAAAGTTTACACAATATTCTAAAACCAGGCGGAGTAATAATTATAATCTCATTTCACTCTTTAGAAGATAGGATTGTTAAAAACTATTTTCGGGATATGGAAAAACAAGGATTGATTCAAATTATCACAAAAAAACCGATGGTTGCCGAAAGGGAAGAAATACTAATTAACCCTCGCAGCCGCTCCGCCAAACTTCGCGCCGCCATTATAAAAATTCCTAAATATTAAAAATGACAGTCATACAACCAAACAAAAGCCAAAATTTAATACACTTGCTTTTTATTTTCGGCAGTCTGCTTGTTGTAGTAGCTAGTTTGTACGTTTTTGTTTATTCAAATACAGTGAGCCTAAAGCATGACATAGAAAAAATCGAGGTGGAGCTGGAGAGGTTAAGAGTTGATAATGCCGAGCTTAAGAATGACTTCTATTCAACTGTTGATTCGAGAAAACTTGAAGAATTAGCTAAAGAAAAGGGATTAATCTACGACAAGAATCCACAATGGGAATTCGCATCACAGTTTTAATAGTTTTTTTTAGTCTGCTCTATTCTTCCTTAATTTTTAAGTTATACACTCTTCAAATAGAGGAACGGGAGACTTATCAAGCCAAGGCCTTTTTCTACCATCTTGCTGCTGGCATGTTGAATCCTGTAAGAGGCAGTATTTATTTTACCGACAAGAATAACGTAAGTATGCCCGCAGCTATCAATAAAGAATATTCGATAATCTACGCCAACCCTAATGGTATCGAAAATGTTCCAGAAGCGGCCCAAATACTTAGTGAAATTAGCGGCAGGGATAAAAATGAACTTGTCGATATTTTGAGCAAAAAGGACGATCCTTATGAGCCTATTGTAAAAAAAGCCACAGAGATCCAAGTCAATAAAATTCTGGAGTATAAGTCTATCAGGAAAGATTTAGAAAAATGGTTTGGCGTTAAATATGAGCGTTCCCGGCTTTACCCGTTGAGTACGATTGCTTCCCATCTTTTAGGATTTGTCTCTGCTGATGAAAGCGTGGGTGGAGCTTACGGAGTCGAGTTTTATTATAACGATAGACTCAAAGGAAAAGCAGGGATTTCGGAAGGTGATAAACTGGTTAATCCGGCTGAAGCAGGAGAGGATCTAAAACTAACGATAGACCTTAATATTCAAAGGGAGGCGGAGAAAATCTTAAGCGTGCTGGTCGAGAAATATAAAGCTCAAGGAGGGACAGCAATAGTTCAAGACCCTAAGACCGGAAAAATTTTGGCCATGTCAAACATTCCTACGTTTAATCCTAACTCTTACGGCGAATCAGAAGTGGGCGCGTTTTTAAATCCGGCAACTCAAGCCGTTTATGAACCTGGTTCAATTTTTAAAATTATTACGATGGCTGCCGGCTTAGACGCCGGGAAGATTACACCGGACACCACTTACGTGGATACTGGTTCTTTGACTTTAAACGGCAAGACTATTAAAAATTGGGACCTTAAGGCTCACGGAAAAATTACTATGACACAAGTGATAGGGGGTTCGGTTAATACTGGAGCCGTTTTTGCCGAAAGTACTTTGGGGCACGACCTTTTTTATAGTTACTTGGTAAAATTTGGCCTTAAAGAAAAAACTAATATTGATTTACCGGGCGAGATTGTTGGCAGCTTAAGACCGCTTGAAGTTGATAAGCGTGATATTAATTTCGCCACCGCTTCTTTCGGCCAAGGCATATCCGTAACTCCTATAGGCCTTCTAAAAACCATGTCAGCTGTTGCCAATCATGGTGTGATGATGAAACCATATGTGAATGTCGAAAAAGAACCAGAAATGATTGGCAGAGTAATAACAGAGAAAGCCAGTAAGGAAGTTATAGGTATGATGGTAAACGCCGTAAATAAAGCAGAGATAGCGAAAATTAGAGGGTATAATATTGCAGGCAAAACCGGTACGGCTCAAGTGCCTGATTTTAAATATGGTGGATACACCGACGAAGTTATTAATACCTATATTGGTTTTGCTCCGGCTTATGACCCGAAATTCATCATTCTCTTGAAGATGGATAAACCGCTTGGCGCGCCTTTGGCGGGGCTTACCATTGTCCCTGCTTTTCGCGATTTGGCGCAGTTTATATTAAATTACTATAATATCCCGCCGGATAATTTAGAGAATTAAATTTAATTATTTATGAAGACTTACTTTCTTAGCATATTGCAATTTATCTTGAAAGTTTTAGCGAAGCTTACGATAGCGAAATACAAGCCCGCAATTATCGGCATCACCGGCAGCGTAGGGAAAACCTCTACCAAATCCGCCATTAACACAGTTTTGAAATCAAGTCTTAGCGTACGAAAAGCTGGAGGCAACCTTAATAATGAATTGGGGATGCCTTTGGCTATTTTAGGAGATTATGAAAAATCTGGCGGTATGCTGTTTTGGTTGAGCGTTGTTCTAAGGTCTCTAGAACAGCTTTTGTTTAAGGCTCATTATCCCGAAGCGCTTGTTTTGGAATATGCCGCGGACCGTCCTGGTGATATTGATTATCTGCTTGCTATCGCGAAGCCGGACGTTGTTATAGTGACTGCCATAGGAAGTATTCCGGTTCACGTAGAATTTTATAGCGACACGGAGGAGGTAGCCAAAGAAAAATCTAAACTTATCCAGGCGCTTAACATAAACGATACAGCAATACTGAATTTTGATGATCCGCTTGTTATGGATATGAAAAACTTATTTAAGGGCAAGGCTGTTACTTATGGATTCGGAGAGGGGGCGGATTTGAGGATAAGCAGTTTCGTAAATAGAAGCGAATTTGGAAAACCGTTAGGTATATCGTTTAAATTAGAAACATCGGACAATTTTGTGCCGGTAAGGATTGATGGGGTATTCGGAAATTCACAAGCTTATGCCGCAGCCGCCGCTGCCGCAGTCAGTTTGATTAAGGGTATGAATTTAGTTAAAATCTCTGAAGCTCTTGCGCAATATAAAGGTGAACCCGGGAGATGCCGCCTTATAGAAGGGATTAAGAATAGTTATATACTTGATGATACTTATAACTCCTCACCGCTCGCAACGGAGGCCGCTTTAGGCATACTTAAAGATTTATCTGCTCCGAGAAAGGTTGCGATATTTGGTGATATGGCGGAATTGGGCAAATACGCTACTTATGCTCATGAAGAAATCGGCCGTAAAACAGTAGGCGTTGCTGATATACTGATAACAGTGGGCGCTAAGGCTCGTTTTATAGCTGAAGGAGCAAGAAAGGCGGATTTCCCCAAAAAAGACATCTACAGTTTCTGGAACACGGAAGAAGCAAAGCCGGAAATACAGAAGATATTAGGAAGCCGCGATCTAGTCTTAATTAAGGGGTCGCAATCCATGAGAATGGAAAAGATAGTGCTGGAAATTATGTCTAATCCGGAATTGGCTCAAGACTTATTGGTTCGCCAGTATGGCAAATGGTTATAAAGTGTAAAATGTAAATATCAAAGTTAAAAATGACAATACAAACTTTTTAGATTATTGTAATTTTGATTTTTGAGATTTAAATTTTGATTTTAGCGAGCGAAGCGAGCGTTATGGCCCCATCGTCTCCTCCTTCGCTCAAATGAACATTTGAGCTTCGGAAGGACAAGTAAACTGTTAATTACCACTACTTGCTCTTCCGAAGCTCCGATGGTAATCGGAGCGTAGGAGAGGCCCCATCGTCTCCTCCTTCGCTCAAATGAACATTTGAGCTTCGGAAGGACAAGTAAACTGTTAATTACCACTACTTGCTCTTCCGAAGCTCCGATGGTAATCGGAGCGTAGGAGAGGCCCCATCGTCTAGCGGCTAGGACACCGCCTTCTCAAGGCGGGAACAGGGGTTCGATTCCCCTTGGGGCTACCATGATTAGAAATTTACTTATTATCAGTCTTTTCGGCTTAAGTTTGACGCTGTTGATAGTTTCCGGTGTCATGACCTATACGACTTTGTACGGCGTAGAAGGCCCGTTTATTATTCACTTCAATTATAAAGGTGAGGTGGATGTTATAGGTGGGAATGGAAATATTTTTAACATCATAACGATTGCCGGAATTATTGTGCTTATAAATTTCATATTAGCTTATCATCTTTATAATCGCGAGAGGATTTTATCTTATATTTTCTCCGGCACTTCGCTGATAATAGTCATCCTTACCTTCATTTCTGTTTACTTGATTTCATCAGTAAATTAAATTATCATGACCACTATGTTTGCGGTCATAGAGACTGGCGGAAAGCAATACAAGGTTTCCCCGGGGGATAAAATCAAAATAGAAAAGGTTAACGCTGAAGGCGGCAGTGTTTTTGTGTTCGATAAAGTATTACTTGTGGGTGATGACGGCAGTTTGCGTCTTGGCCGGCCTTATGTAAGCGGCGCGAAGGTAGAGGCCAAAGTTATAAGACAAGCAAGAGATAGAAAAAAGATTGTTTTTAAATATCACTCTAAATCCAGGTATAGGAAGAAAAAAGGGCACCGTCAGGCTTTTACGGAGGCAGAGATAACTAAAATAAGCGGCTAACAATTTAGCCGCTTATTTTGATGCTATGTTATAATTTATCTTGATGTTTTTCTATAACGTTTTGTCGGGCAAAAAAGAAAAATTCAAACCTCTTAAAGGCAAATTGGTGCGTTTCTATACTTGCGGACCAACTGTTTACGACTATGCTCATGTCGGCAATTTGCGGACTTACGTCTTTGACGACCTGCTTCGCCGCACCCTTAAATATGACGGTTACAAAGTAAGACAGGTGATGAATATAACCGATGTTGACGATAAGATAATAAAGCGTGCCCAAAAAGAGAGAAAATCAATCAAGGGGATTTCCGTCCCGTATACCAGGGCGTTCTTCGACGACATTAAAAAATTAAATATAGAAAAAGCAGAGGTTTATCCAAAAGCGACGGAACATATACAAGAAATGCTGAGTTTGATAAGCAAGCTGATAAAAAAGGGTGTCGCTTATAAAGGTAAGGACGGTTCAATATATTTTGACATTTCCAGATTCAAAAAATATGGCAAGCTTTCTCGACTGCAAAAAAGAGAGATAAAAGTCGGCGCAAGGATTGAAGCCGACGAATACAATAAAGAAGAGGCTCAGGATTTTGTTCTATGGAAAGCGAAGAAACCCGGTGAACCCTCTTGGAAAAGCAGATTAGGACAAGGCAGACCTGGATGGCATATTGAATGTTCTGCAATGAGTATGAAATATTTAGGCGCCTCTTTTGACATTCATACTGGCGCAGTCGATTTATTGTTTCCGCATCATGAAAATGAAATTGCCCAAGCAGAGGCGGCGACAGGCAAAAAATTCGTTAATTATTGGTTAGAAGGAGAACATCTTCTTATAAACGGACAGAAAATGTCCAAATCGTTGAAAAACTTCTTCACTTTGCGCGATATCGAAGCCAGGGGATTCAATCCTTTAAGTTTCAAATACTTCACTTTTAGCACACATTATCGCAAGAAGCTTAATTTTACTTGGGATGGTTTGGTATCGGCTGAAAACGCCCTCAATAAACTCGTAAACACTATGGCCGGACTCTACTCTATAAAGAAAGAAAAGTTATCTCCTTTAACTAGCAGAAAAGTGGCAGCTTACAAAAAAGATTTTATGGAATCCGTAAATGACGATCTTAACATTCCCAAGGCGTTGAATGTCTTGTGGCGGATCGTGAAAGATAGGGATATACCGCCAATTTCTAAGAAGGAACTCGCTTATAATTTCGATGAAATCTTCGGATTCGGGCTTAAGAACGTAAAGCCACGCAAGACAATTGTGCCTCTCAAAATAGCCAAACTTGTGAGTCAGAGAGAAAAATTCAGGACTAATAAACAGTTTATTCAGGCAGACGCTTTGAGAAAGGAAGTGAAGGCGTTAGGATATAGGATAGAAGACACTGAAAGCGGTCCACGCATCATAAATGGCAATAACTAAGGATTTAAAACTACCGCCTCAAGATTTAGACGCCGAGCAGTCTGTCTTAGGCGCTCTAATGATAGACAAAGACGCCATTTTTTCCGTGGCGGATATTTTGGTACCATCAGATTTTTATAAAAAATCTCATAGTCTTATTTACGAAGCGGTGTTAAAACTTTGGGGAAAGCACGAACCGATAGATGTTTTGAGTGTTACTGCGGAGTTGAGGAGAAGCGAGAACTTGAAAGAAGTGGGCGGTTCGGCTTATTTAACCGAATTAGTAAATACAGTTCCAACTTCCTCCCACATTTTACATTACGGCAAGATTGTTAAAGAAAAGAAGATATTAAGGGAACTAATTAGCGCTTCGGCAGAGATTGCCGAAAGCGCTTTTCATCCCGAAGATGATTTAGAAAGCATTCTCGATCTCGTTGAGCAAAGAATATTTTCTATTTCCCAACAAGGGACCATTAAAAATTTCGTTCCAATAAAAGAAGAACTTAAAGGCGCTTACGAAAGGATTGAAAAATTGCATCACGGAGACGAAGGAAGAATGCGCGGAGTGCCAACCGGCTTTACAGGACTTGATAGTATGTTATCCGGTCTGCAGAAGTCAGATCTTATTATTGTCGGAGCGCGGCCTTCTTATGGAAAGACTGCTCTTGTGTTAGATATTGCGAGAAATGCGGCTGTAAGACATGGCGCCAGCGTAGGTATTTTTTCGCTGGAGATGAGTCGTGAACAGGTTATCGATAGGCTTATTGCCGCTGAAGCCCAAGTTGATCTCTGGAAACTGCGTACCGGGCGCTTAAGAGACGAATTGGAATTTGAAATGGTGCAAACTGCGTTAGATAGGTTATCTAACGCTCCCTTATTCATAGACGATACGCCTTCGCCTAATGTGGTGCAGATGCGTTCCATGGCTAGGAGGTTGCAGGCCGAGCATAAATCTTTGGGGCTCTTAGTGGTTGATTACCTGCAGCTTATTCAGCCGAGAACCAACTACGAATCCATAGTCCAGCAGGTCACGGAAATATCGAGGGGTCTTAAAGGCTTGGCCAGAGAATTAAATATTCCGCTGATCGCGGTTTCACAGCTCTCTCGTGCCGTGGATCAGCGTGATGGCAAAATGCCGAGATTGTCCGATCTCCGTGAGTCCGGTTCTATTGAACAAGACGCAGACGTTGTTCTCTTACTTCATCCTAAAGACACCGGGCGAACAGATGTTTCAGTGGAAGAGCAAAATATAGTTGATGTTATCGTAGCCAAACACCGCAATGGTCCTACAGGGTCGGTAAATCTGTATTTTGACAAACAAAAGGTTAGTTTCTTTAACGTGGATAAAAGAGATGAGAATTCCGGGAGCCATTAAGAAATTTGTCGATATTTTTTCCGAACTGCCGGGCATAGGTCCTCGTCAAGCTGTCCGGCTGGCCTTTTATTTTATTCACGAAGGAACTGCTTTTGACGCAGAGGCTTCCAAGACAATAGCTAGCCTTAAAAATATAAAAATCTGCCGGCAGTGTTTTTATATTCACGAAAACCCAAGCGGCTTTTGTAATATTTGCAGCGATATCAAAAGGAATCACAAGATAATTGCGATAGTTGAAAAAGAAACAGATCTTCTTTCTATAGAAAGCACGGGGAAGTTTAACGGGCGCTACTTAATATTGGGAGATTTGCATAAAAACGGGATTTTAGAAACAAGTCAAAAATTAAGGATGCAAAGTTTAAAAAGCTGGATTAGCGAGAAGTTAAACGGTAAAGCGGAGGAAATCATAATAGCTATTAACCCAACCACCTACGGTGATTTAAACGCCTCAATTATAGCTAAAGAACTTCAAAATTTTGCTAATAAAGTCACTCGTTTAGGCAGAGGCATACCGACCGGTGGCGAGATCGAGTTCGCCGACGAGGATACTTTAAGCAATGCTTTAGAGAGGAGGATTTAGTTTATGTTGATTAAGCTTTCTATTAATCCTTGACAATCTGTCCCATTTCGCTTAGATTTTGGAAGGAATTTCGAATTTCTCATGGAAGAGCAGAATAAAAAAGAAGAAAACAAAAAACAAGAGCCGGAATTGCTTGAAGGCGTAGATGAAGCCAAAGCTTTGCAGGAAGAACTTGAAAAAATCTCTAAAGAAAGAGATGAATATTTGGATGGTTGGCGTCGAAGCAAAGCTGATTTAATAAACTATAAAAAAGAAGAGCTGAAACGCCTGGAAGAAATGGCTAAATTCGGCAATGAGGAAGTCATACGGGACTTAATCTCCGTTTTGGACAGCTTTGAACTGGCTCTTGTCACTTTAGAGAAATCAGAAGGTAAGGTGGAAAAGGGAATATATCTCATCAAGACTCAATTGGAGGATATTCTGAAAAGAAGAGGATTGCAGAAAATTAAGGTCAATAAAAATGATAAATTTAACCCAAGCTATCATGAAGCGGTGGGCAACGTTTCGGAGAATGGCGAATCCGGTACTATTGCGGAAGAGGTTGAGACTGGTTATATGTTATATAATAAAGTCTTAAGGCCGACGAGAGTCAGATTATTTAAGTAAAAAATGAGCAAAATACTAGGTATAGATTTAGGCACAACTAACTCCGCTATGGCGGTTGTCTCCGGCGGCGAACCGATTATTTTGGAAAACGCTGAAGGCGCGAGAACTACGCCTTCAATAGTCGCCATGTCCAGATCGAATGAGCGTTTAGTCGGGTTGCTGGGTAAAAGACAGGCGATTACCAATCCCCAGAACACTATTTTTTCCGTAAAACGCTTGATTGGCAGAAAATTCTCCGATGAAAAAGTGCAACTGGATAAAAAGGTATTGCCCTATGAGATAAAAGAAGGAGCGGATGGCGGCGTGGAGATTAAGATGGGCGACAGATGGTATAAGCCCGAAGAGGTTTCAGCTATGGTTTTAGCTAAGTTGAAAGCCGACGCAGAAGCTAAACTGGGTGAAAGGATAGACGAGGCCGTGATTACGGTGCCGGCCTATTTTGATGATTCGCAAAGACAGGCGACCAAAAATGCCGGTGAAATCGCCGGTTTTAAGGTGCGTCGCATCTTAAACGAGCCGACGGCCGCGGCTTTAGCTTACGGCATGAATAGGCAGAAAAATGAACAGATAGTTGTTTATGATTTCGGCGGCGGTACATTTGATATTTCGGTCCTTGAAGTTGGAGACGACACCGTAGAGGTTAAGTCCACCGGAGGAGACACTCACTTGGGCGGAGATGATTTTGACAAAAGAATAACTGAACACATAGTGAGTGATTATAAGAAGCAGGAAGGTATAGATATTTCCCGTGACCCTCTGGCTTTGCAAAGATTGAAAGAAGCGGTTGAGCGCGCTAAACATGAACTTTCTACTGCGCTTGAAACGGAAATTAATTTACCATATATCAGCTCGGACTCCGCTGGCCCTAAACATCTTCTAATAAAACTAACCAGAGCTAAACTAGAGTCTTTAGTTTCCGATTACATTGATAGATCAATTGAGCTTACCAAGGAAACTATTAAATCAGCCGGCTTTAAAATGGACGAAGTAGACGAAATTCTTCTTGTTGGTGGGCAAACGAGAATGCCGGCAATACAAGAGGCAGTCAAAAAACTTTTCGGCAAGGAGCCGCACAGGGGAATAAATCCGGACGAGGTGGTAGCCATGGGAGCCGCAGTTCAAGCCGGTATATTTCAAGGGGACGTCAAAGATATTCTCTTACTTGATGTAACTCCGCTATCTTTAGGCATCGAAACGTTGGGAGGGATATTTACTAAGCTTATAGATAAAAATACTACCGTTCCTACGGCTAAAACACAGATATTTTCTACTGCCGCCGACAATCAGACATCCGTTGAAGTGCACATCTTGCAAGGTGAGAGAGAGATGGCAACTGGTAATAAAACTTTAGCCAGGTTCATTTTAGACGGCATCCCGCCTGCGTCTCGCGGCACTCCTCAGGTAGAAGTGACTTTTGATATTGATGCCAATGGCATCTTAAGCGTGAAAGCCGTTGATAAAGCGACAAGCAAGAGCCAATCGATCCGCGTGGAAGCCACAACCTCGCTTTCTAAAGAAGAAATTGAGAAACTTAAAAAAGAAGCTACCTTGCATGCGGAGGAAGATAGAAAGAAAAAGGATTTAGTGGAAACCAAAAACAAAGCGGAGAATTTGATTTATGTTGCCGAAAAATCTTTAAATGATGCCGGTGATAAAGTAGCGGTTGAAATCAAAGAAAGCGTTAAATCTAAAATAGAAGTCGTAAGAGAAGCCGCAAAAAGTGACGACAAAAGCACTATAGAAGCGGCAGTGAATGAGCTCTCTCAAGAACTTCAAAAAATAGGCAGCTCCCTATATAATAAAGGGGATGGACAATAATTCTCTTCTACAGAGCGCTTCCGATGTGGCTGATGTAGACAGGTCTATTCTTAAAATTTCTATTGTCATTTTTGCTGCCGTACTCTTTGCGGGTTTAGCCGGTTACTTTCTTGAGGAAGGCAAGTTGATATATGGCGCCGTTTTCACAATTATATTTCTAGTTATTTTTATCCTGCAAAATCTTTTTATTAAGGGCTTTGATAAACTTTTTTTTGCGATTCTTTTAGAATCAATAGCTTTCGCTTTACCCTTTTACCAAAATTTTTCAGGGCTTTTTGTTATAGCTGTTTTCGTTCTTACAGTTCTTTTATTTAAAGCTTCTTTTGACAGCCGTAAAGAACTGGAAGCCACTATGAAAATTCGCTTTTTCAGGGTTTCGCGTTTGTCTTTAAATCTCGTCGCGCCCGCTCTCGTGCTTTTTATCATAGTTATGTTTGTTATGAAAGGCGGCTTATTTAGCGAAGAGGGAGTAAATATCCTTTTAAGACCGCTTACACCGCTGGTTATGAGATATTACCCAACTTTTTCTCCCTCCGTGCCTATGCGCGAATTATTAAATAATATTGTAGTTTCGAACTTAGGCGATAAAGAGGTACAAGATTTAAATAAACTGCCTCTCTGGGCGCAAAATCAGCTAATTACTAAGTCCGTAGATCAGCTGACGGAGAAAGTGGAGGATATTATTGGCAGCAAGATAGATTTGGGGAAACCGATATCTGCTAACATCTATGATACTTTACGTTTTAAATACATCGATCTTACGCCTTCTTCGAAAGTTTTTCTCTGGAGCGTTTCTTTAATATTAATTTATTCACTGGTTAGAAGTTTTATTCCGTTTATTCATGCGCCCATTGCTTTGTTAGCTTTTATTGTATATGAAATATTATTGGCGTTTAATTTTGCCGTGGTTCAACTTGAATCTCGTAGCAGAGAGGTAATTATATTAAAATAAAATGCCAGGTAGTGAAAACTCGACTCGTTCGCCAAAGGCGAATAAAATAATCAAATAGTTATAAATGAATTTACCTATAAATAATGGAAAACTTAAAGGTCAAAATTACCAATATAATTAGTCGAGTTTCTACTACCTGGAATGAATGACTATTACAAAATCTTAGAAGTTCTCCGCAACGCTTCTACCGAAGAAATTAAGAAGGCTTATAGGCGTTTAGCGCATAAATATCATCCTGATAAGCAAGGCGGCGATGAGAAGAAATTTAAGGAAATAAACGAAGCTTATCAAGTGCTCTCTGATGCTAAAAAGCGGGCGGAGTACGATCGTTTCGGCAAAGTGTTTAGCGACGGCTCGAATTACGGCGCCTGGAGCGGAGTGAACCCAGAAGGGTTTAACTGGGATATTAACCTTGGCGGCTTCGGGGATACCTCTGATTTGGGCGAAGTATTCGATGCTTTTTTTGAAGGGCTGGGAGTTAAACCAAAGCGTAAAACTTACAAGCGTGGTTCGGATTTAGAAATAAGCGTGACGGTTACTTTAGAAGAAGCAAAATCAGGGAAAAGAGTTAACCTGGAATATCAAACGCATCTTATTTGTAACGTTTGCCGCGGATTAGGATACGACCATGTAGCCGGTCTTAAGAAGTGCGAATATTGCGGCGGCAGAGGAGAAATAAGAGAATCAAGAAATACTTTCTTCGGTAACTTTGTCCAGGTAGTCGCTTGCAAACATTGCAGCGGCTTCGGCCAGATACCGAATAAGATTTGTGCCGCCTGCAAGGGAGAAGGACGCGTCTCGGGCACAAGAAATGCTGTTCTTGAGATAAGACCGGGCGTAGATGACGGCCAGATTATCAAAATAAAGGGCATTGGTGAAGCGGGGGCAAGACAGGCAGAATCCGGAGATCTCTATGTACGGGTTAGAATTTTACCTCACGCGAAATTTGAGAGAAAGGGCAATGATCTTTATACTACAGTTGCGGCGGATATTATAGATGTTCTTTTGGGCAGAAAAATTAAGGTTCACGCCTTAGGCGATGGTAAAGTAGAGATTACGATTCCGTCTCAACACAATTTAAATGAGGAAATAAGAATCAAAGGTGAAGGGATGACTCCACAAAACGATCTAGTTGTCAAACTTGATATTAAAATTCCTAAAAACATTGGCGCCAAAGCCAAGAAGTTGCTCGAAGAACTTGAAAAACTGATTAAAGAAGAGTAATCTTCCGTAAGCTTGGGGTCTTGCCCCCCATAGCTTAGTGGTAAAGCAGTTGCCTTTTAAGCAATTGATCTAGGTTCGATTCCTAGTGGGGGGACATATTTATGAAAAGCTTCAAAGCCAATTTAATTATTTTAATCATTATTTTACTGGTATCGAGCGCCGCCGGCATTTTCATCTATCCTAAATGGTATGGCTCCAAATATAAGCCTTGGAGTTTAGGATTAGATCTGGTTGGAGGAACTTCTTTAGCGTATAAAATAGATCTAAGCGAAGTAGACCAAAGCGAATACGAAGCGGTAGTGGCCGGTTTGAGGGAGGTTATCGAGAAAAGGGTTAATCTTTACGGCGTAGCAGAACCAAAAATTACTATTGCCCAAAAGGGAGGCTCTTATGAACTTTTAGTAGATTTGGCCGGCGTCAAAGACTTGAAAGATGCGGTTCGGCAGATAGGAGAAACCCCGCGCCTCGATTTTAGAGAGGTAAGCCAAGATGGAGAGAATATAATTTTTACCAAAACCCCTCTTACCGGAAGATATATATCGGGCTCTTCTTTGGAGTTCGGTAACTTAAATGAGCCAATCGTGAGTTTAAAGTTTAATGAAGAAGGCGCCAAGATTTTTGAAGAGATTACGGCTCGTAATGTCGGGAAGCCGCTTGCAATATTTGTTGATGATCAATTGACGGATGCGCCGCGGGTGAATGAAAAAATCTCTGGCGGTAAAGCAACTATATCTGGTGGAGGAGAAGGTTTCACAGTAGAAGGGGCTAAACAATTAATTCAGAGACTAAATGCTGGCGCTCTTTCTGCCCCAATCTCTTTAACTAATCAGAGAACGGTAAGCGCCACCGCAGCTCAAGATGCTTTGTATAAAATTATTGTTGCCGGAGCAATAGGGACAGGCATAGTTATGCTTTTTATGCTTGCCTATTATAGACTACTTGGCATTTTTGCGGTGTTAGCCTTGCTTATTTATACTGCTTTGACACTAGCCGTTTTTAAATCCGGCGCACTCTGGCTTATTCCTTCTTTTACCATGACATTGTCGGGCATTGCGGGTTTTATCCTTTCTGTAGGTATGGCGGTAGATGCTAATATACTTATTTTTGAACGCACCAAAGAGGAGTTAAGAAAAGGACTTATAAAAACCGCAGCCATCGAGGAGGGTTTTAAACGTGCGTGGCTTCCTATCCGCGACTCAAATATAAGTACGATCATTACAGCCACAATTCTTTATTTTTTTACTTCCAGTTTCGTCCAAGGTTTTGCTTTAACGCTAGGCATAGGAGTTGCCGTTAGTATGTTTTCAGCAATCTTTGTGACGAGAAATATGCTTAAAGTTTTTATTAGAAAATAACATGTTTAACGTTATAGGACATAAAAATGTATTTTTTGGGATATCAACCGCGTTCATAGTTCTTAGTATTGTAAGCATGCTTGTTTTTGGATTTCGTTTGGGAGTGGATTTCACGGGTGGGACTTTGTGGCAAATTAAAATTCCTGGTACGGACGCTCAAAAATTGGAAGAATTTTTTAGATCAAACTTAGGTCTTCAAGTTTCAGGGATAGCTTTTGATAGAGCGAGTGATATATATGCAGTTACGTTGCCTGAGATACCCGACAGTGACAGACAAATTCATTTCGGCACGATTGAGAAGAATTTCAGCGGTGCTGAGGATTTTGATTTCCAGAGAATAAGCCCTTCGGTTTCCAAAGAGTTAAGGAGCAAATCCATAACCGCCGTTATTTTAGTTATGGTGGTTATCTCTTTATACATTGCTTTCGTTTTTAGAAAAGTTTCTCGCCCGGTAAGTTCTTGGAAATACGGCATTATTACCTTAATCACTTTAGCTCATGATGTAATAATTCCAGCCGGGGTATTCGCAATTTTAGGAAATTTTATAGGAGTGGCCGTAGATTCGAATTTTATTGTGGCTCTACTCATGGTAATGGGTTTTTCCGTTCACGATACGATTGTTGTTTTTGACAGGATAAGAGAAAATTTAACGAGAGCCCGTGATACTAACATGGAATTAGACGAGATAGTCAATAAAAGCGTTAATGAAACCTTTGCCAGGTCAATTAATACCTCACTGACCTTAGTTTTTGTATTATTTGCTCTTTATTTCTGGGGACCGGTCGGTTTGCAGTATTTTGTGCTTACTATCTTAATTGGCACTGTTGTCGGAACATACTCTTCTATTTTTGTTGCGAGCCCTTTGCTTGTTGTGATTCATAGATTATCACGCCATTCTAAGATTTAAGATTGACTTATAGATCAAAAAATTGTAGTTTTATAGCATGTTAGGCACACCTCTGAAGTTGCGCAAGGTCATAGATCGAGCTTTCGGACGACTTGATGATAGGTCGGCCAAAATTTTAATAAGTCGTTACGGTCTTTACGGAGAGGAGGTTAAAACCTTAGCCTTATTAGGCAGCGCCTATAATTTGACAAGAGAACGAGTAAGGCAAATAGAGGATAATTCTCTTCAGTCCTTAAAAAAGTTTATTGATGGAGAAGAAACTAAGGCTATTTTAGAGTTAATCCATGACTATTTAAATAAGATAGGCAACTTGAGGCGCGAAGATCTGCTAGTAAGAGATTTACGCATATTATTCGGCGTCAAATATGAAGAAGAGATTTTTGGCAATGAATTATATCTTATAGCTAAAGTATTGGGTGAACCGGAGGTAATTGACGAAGACGATGATTGGCACGATATCTGGCATAACGATAAAACATCATATAAAACAGCCACCTCTATGGTCGGTTATTTATTGAAGTTTAAGGAACATAACTTCAATAAGTTTCTTGAAGCGGCTATGGCTAAGTTTGATTTGCCGGAAGTTGTGGTGGTTAATTATCTTTCGGTCTCTAAACATTTCGGCATCGGTCCTTACGGCGACTTAGGCGCTAAACATTGGATTCATATTCACCCTAAAACGGTGAGAGATAAAAGTTTTTTGGTTTTAAAAAAGAAGGGTGTGCCTTTGCACTTTAAAGAAATCGCTTCATTGGTTAATGGGTTGGGTAAAAAGCAGGCTCACCCTGCCACCATCCACAACGAGCTCATTAAGGATCCGCGTTTCGTTTTAGTTGGTCGCGGAACATACGCCCTGAAAGAGCACTTAAAAAAGTAATGGTTAGCTCAATTTTGACAAGGATTGGAGAAGTCCTTAGTGGTTGGGCCGGACTTATAGTTTTTTTAATATCTCTCTATGTTCTCATTATTTTAGGGAGATATTGGTGGCTTATTCGTGTCCGGAAAAAGTTTATTGAAAACATCAAGTGGGTGATGCTTGAAATAAAAATACCCAAAGAGAATCTGAAATCACCGAAAGCTATGGAACAGGTTTTCGCGAGCCTCCACGCCACTTATAGCTTTGGATTAATATGGGTCGATAGATGGTGGGTGGGTAAGGTGGAAGAATGGATGTCTCTGGAGATGGTAGGATTCGCTCACGGCATACATTTTTATGCTTATGTACCTGAAAAATATCGGAATTTAGTAGAGGCTTCGCTTTTTTCTCAATATCCCGAAACTGAAATACATGAAGCAGAGGATTATACCGGTAAATTTGGCGATGATTTACCTAATGATACCTACGATATTTTTGGTACGGATTTCATTCTCGCAAGAGAAAACTATTATCCCATTAAAACTTACCAATTTTTTGAAGAAAACATTGAAGAGAGAAGGTTGGACCCGATTGCTAATATTTCTGAGGCAATGTCAGGTCTTAAATCTGATGAAATGATTTGGCTTCAACTTCTTATTAGGCCAACGGGCAATATTTGGCGAAGTGAAGCCGAAGAAGTAATTAATAAAGTTATGGGTAGAACTCCTAAAGCGCCGCCACAGGGAATAGGAGATGCCTTAATACAATTTTTAAGCAATCTTATTTTAGCGCCTGTTCAGTATCCTACTTGGTCCAAAGGTGGTGGCGAAGAAAAACCAACCGATAGAAAAATGCCTACTCCCGGCGAGCAAGAGTTTTTAAAAGCGATTGAAAATAAAATATCTAAGCTTGGTTTTGAGGCGATTTTGAGATTCATATACTTAGATAAGAAAGACTCTTTTACTGCTTCTAACGTAGCGGCAGTCATGGGAGCAATGAGACAATTCGGTACGCAGAATCTTAATTCTCTGCGTCCGAATGCAAGCACGCTTACTGTTCCGCGAGTTGTTGGTAAGATATTTCGCAAACGCAGGCTTCTTAAGCGCAAGAAAAAATTATTTAAGAGCTACCTGAAACGTGAAATGCCACTGGAACCAAAGATACCGTTCGTTTTGCGTTTTAAGACTTCTGTGTTTTCTATTGAAGAGTTAGCAACTTTGTATCATCCGCCCATTGCCGCGGCAGGAGCGCCGAGCTTAAAACCTTTAGAAGCTAAAAAAGGAAGCTCCCCTCCCAATTTACCTATTGTTACTGATTAAATCCTATGGAAGAAATAATTACGCCATTAGGGCGAACAAATTTTAGGAATGGGCAAGCCAAATTCGGAATCAAGACCGACGATCGTAGGCGCCATATTTATATTATCGGTAAAACTGGGAGCGGTAAGACAACTATGATGGAAAATATGGTAATTGATGATATTTTAGCCGGTCGCGGCATCGGACTTGTTGATCCGCATGGGGATTTTGCCGAAAAGATTCTTCATTTTATTCCAGAAAATAGGATTGACGATGTTATTTACTTTAACCCGGCTGATATTGACTATCCCATAGGTTTCAATCCGCTTGAGAAAGTTGGTGACGAGTATCATCACATTGTGGCTTCGGGTCTCATGGGAATATTCAAAAAAATTTGGCCGGATGTTTGGTCAGCTAGGATGGAATATATTTTAAACAATTCTTTACTTTCACTTCTTGAGTTCCCAGGTTCTACGCTTCTGGGTATAATGAGACTTTTAACCGAGAGAGACTATCGGCGTGAGGTGGTGGAGCGTTTAGCTGATCCGGTTATCAAGAGTTTTTGGATTAACGAATTTGCCCGTTATACTCAAAGGCTTGAAGCCGAGGCTACAGCCGCCATTTTAAATAAAGTCGGTCAGTTCGTTGCCAACCCCTTGATACGTAATATTATCGGCCAGCCGCATTCAACAATAGATATAAGAAGAATGATGGATGAGGGAAAAATTTTTATCGCTAATCTTTCTAAAGGAAAAATCGGAGAAGATAATTCCGCCCTTTTAGGCGCAATGCTTATTACCAAAATCCAATTGGCAGCTATGAGCCGCGTTAATCTTCCCGAAGCAGAGCGCCGCGATTTCTTTCTTTATATAGACGAATTTCAGAATTTCTCTACGGAATCCTTCGCCAATATTTTATCGGAAGCAAGAAAATACAGGCTAAGCCTTACTTTAGCTCATCAATATATTGAGCAGCTTGATGAAAAAGTTAAGTTTGCTATTTTTGGCAATGTCGGCACTATGGCTACTTTTAGGATAGGCGCCGAAGATGCTGAGTTTGTAGAAAAAGAATTTTTACCTGAATTTAACTCGAACGATTTGGTAAATTTGTCACAGCATAGTATTTACATTAAATTAATGATTGACGGCATTGCTTCGCGGCCGTTCTCCGCAGAAACTTTGCCGCCAAGGGAAATAATCAAAGATACGCCCTTAGACGCTATCGTTGAAAACAATCGCAGGCGGTATGGCACACCCAAAGAAACAGTCAATAAAAAAATAGAGGAAGAGTGGCAAGGCGGCAAAAAAGAAATAGTGGAGAAATCCGAGCGTCGCGCGGAGCAGCCGCTTGAAATACTTGAAGTTGCGAAGAAAGAAAGGAAACCGGTAAATTTAGAAGAACTGCGAGAAGTTTTATCTAAATCAATTAAGAAAGAACATAAAGAAGAAGATCAATCTTAGCTATGCCAGGTAGTGAAAACTCGACTACTTTTTGTTAAATTTTAAATAAGTTTCACTTCAGGCTCAAAATAAGTAAATAATTTATGAAAATCCTATCAACTTCAAAGGTCAAAAACAAAAAGAATTTAACAAGTCGAGTTTCTACTACCTGGTATGCTATCCTACAATGAACTGAAACCGGGAACGTTTGTAATTCTCGAGGGTCGTCCGTGGGAAATTTTGGAGTACGAATTTCTGCGTATGCAACAAAGGAAGCCAGTTTCTAAAACTAAAATAAGGAATATGATAACTGGCGCTGTTCAAGATCGTACTTTCCACCAGAACGACTCTATTAAAGAAGCGGAAATAGAGAAGAAAAATTTGAGGTATCTCTATGGGCATAGGGGAGAATATTGGTTTGTTTATCCTAACGACCCATCTAAAAGATTTAAAGTTGAGGAGGAAAGGCTAGCGGGACAGATTTCATACCTTAAACCAAATATGATTTTAACCGCCCTCACTTTTAGTGGTGAGATTGTCGGTACCAAGCTTCCTATTAAAGCGGAGTACAAAGTTGTGGAAGCGCCGCCTGCCATTAAGGGCGACACGGCCTCTGGCGGTAATAAAGCCGTTATTATCGAATCCGGTGCCAAAGTGAACGCGCCTTTATTTATCAACGTGGGCGATGTTATTAGAGTTAATACAGAAATGGGAACTTATGTTGAACGAGTCGAAAAAGCGTAAGGTTGGATTCGTAGAAAATCCTTTTCTCGCCAGCCATTTCCATTCAGATAAATTATTCTCGCTCGTCGTTAAAAGTTAACGGAAAATATCGAACTCAACCAATATATTGACTTCGTAAGTCAATATATTGGGATTCAGACAGAGACATTTTCCTACTTCTTTCCTCCTTGCTCGGTAATTTATAACTTCATTCCAACATGTTGGCTACGAAAAGATTTTCTACTTCTCATATTTGGATCTCTTAAATAACTCCTTAATTTTTACCACTACTTAGTTTCTTTGCGCTTTTATATATTTTATTCTCCAGCATTCAAACCCTCTAGAACCTTTAAAAATATATAATCAGTGGACAATTTAAGTGTAAATATAGTCTCGGCAGTATGAAAGTATTGCCCAGTTTTTTTTATTCCTTTACCCCGAGAGCAGTAAAAAATCTGAAGAATACTTCGTAATTTATCCCTGTGGCAGAGCCGAGACTTTCAGGATTACAACGAGGACCGCGATATTTAAAACCTATATAAGAACCACTTTCTTTATTGCGTGATATCCAGAGCCAATAATTTCTATCAATTACATTGTAGTACTCCATTCCTTGGTTTTTATCATTTTCGGTATAGGTTGAAAGATCCGGCAGATAGACAGAATAACGAACTTTTTGCTTATTATCTTTTTTCTTGATACTGGCAAAAAGAATATTCACGGGAAAATGGTTGAATTCTGGCTTATCGTCAACCTTTAGTCTTTTAGGAACAAAAGTGACTTGATAACTATCTTCTTCCATATTATTGAGCAAAATTTATACTAAATCGACCTTTTATACCCCTCTACTATAGGCATCAGGGTTAAAAAGACCATAAATTTCTTGATTTTTCGAGGTTTTTAGATGATTATAGAGGTGATTCTATTATGAAAAAATCTAAGGTTTTTGTGGCGATGTCAGGCGGTGTTGATTCGTCAGTCGCTGCTTATCTACTGAAGGAGCGTGGTTTTGACGTCGTTGGTGTTCATCTACGTTGCTGGAACAAAAATAGCTGCAACGTAAAAGATGCCGAGGACGCGCGCCGAGTAGCGGAGCTTTTAAATGTTCCTTTCTACGTTCTGGACCTGGAGAAAGAATATAAAGAAAAAGTCGTGGATTATATGGTTAGCGGGTATGCCTCCGGCCTCACTCCTAACCCGGATGTGATGTGTAATAAAGAAATAAAGTTTGGACTTTTCCTTAAGAAAGCCTTAGAGATGGGAGCAGACTATATAGCGACAGGACACTATGTCCGTCTGCGACGAAATTCTGAATTTCGAATTTCGAATTTCGAATTTGATTCAAAATTAAAAATTAAAAATTCAAAATTTGGTCTTTGGCGAGCTAAAGATACCAAGAAGGACCAGTCATATTTCTTGTGGACTTTAACACAGGAGCAACTGCGTCATTGCTTATTTCCGATAGGCGATTATTTGAAATCAGAAGTCCGCGCTATAGCTAAAAAAGTTGGCCTGCCGACAGCTGAGAAAAAAGATTCGCAAGGTTTATGTTTTGTCGGTAAGGTTACCTTGAAAGAATTCTTAGGCGAGCACTTACCGCCGCGCAAAGGTTTTGTTGTTGATAATACTGGTAAGATTTTGGGGGAGCACGAAGGCGCGCAGTTTTATACCGTTGGTCAGAGGCACGGGTTGGGCGTGAGCGGCGGCCGCCCGTATTACGTTACCGGTAAAAATACATTTACGAATACGGTAGCCGTGGCTCTGGGCAGTGATAGCCCGCTCTTGTATAAAAACGAAATCGAAATATGTGCTGCAAACTGGGTAGCCGGAGAGGAACCACGATTACCGCTTCTCGTTTTAGCGCGAGTCAGATATCGTCAACCCTTGATATTGGCGACGATAGATAAAATAAAAACCGATTATTACAGAGTTACTTTTAATTCTCCTCAAAAATTTGTAGCTTCCGGCCAATCAGTAGTATTTTATGCACAAGACGGATTGATGCTGGGTGGTGGGGTGATACAATAATTGTTACTGTTAAATCTATGCTTATCGTTTTCACTGGTAATGGCAAAGGCAAAACTACCGCTTCGTTGGGGCAAGCGGTAAGGGCCGTAGGGCGCGGAAAGAATGTTTTAATGATTCAATTTATTAAGGGACCTTTGAAATCAGGAGAAGATAATATAGAGATAAAAAATAAAGAAAACGGTAAAGGCAGTTTTGAGATAAAAAAGATGGGGTTGGGTTTTGTAGGTATTTTGGGTGATAAACTTCCCAAGGAGGAGCACTCCGAAGCTGCCCGTAAAGCTCTAAAATATTTCAAAGAAGAGTTGGCCAAGAGAGATGCCATTATTTTAGATGAGGTAAACGTAGCGGTTTCTTTAGGATTACTCACCGCCGAGAAGGTATTAAAAACAGTGAAAGATTTGCCGCCGGAGAAAATAGTTATCTTTACTGGCAGAAACGCGCCAGCCTCTTTTATTGAAAAAGCGGATTTGGTTACCGAAATGAAAGAAATAAAACATCCTTTCAACAAGAAGAAATTCGCTAACGCTGATTTGTGCTGACTATTATGAAGGCATATGATGCCGCTTTTTATATAGCGGTTTTTTTTATCATAGGAATCGCCGCGGCCAGCTTGAGGATAAACATCTGGTTATCTTTGCCTATCGCCGCAATTCTTATTTTTAGTATACTAAAACATCGATCAGTATTTTGGTATACTATTGTTCTTTTTTTATTTTTTATGGGCTATTTTTATTACAATTTCTATTTGGTTCTCCACGAAGAACATATAGTTTTTGATAAAGAAATTACCTTTGCGGGAATTGTTATTAAAGAGCCTGCTTTTGGTTTGAAGTCGCAAGAAATTGTCTTGGGGTTTAACAAACCTTACAGCGGCGAAGTAAGAATTTATACCGCTCTTTATCCGGAATATCATTACGGAGACCTCTTAGAAATTACCGGTGAAGTCAGCAAATCTTCGTCCAATCGCTCAAATATAGTAAGTTTTCCCACAATAAAATTAGAGGGCGTTAATCATGGTAATCGCGCGAAAGAATTCCTTTTCTCTATAAAACAGACGTTAATCAATAACATAGAACGTGTTTTACCCCGAGAAAAATCCGCCTTTCTTGCCGGAATTCTATTTGGCGAACGAGGCGAATTTTCTCCGGAGTTCACCGAGGCACTAAAGAAAAGCGGTACGACGCACTTGGTAGCCTTATCCGGTTACAATGTTTCCATAATAGCCATTGCTCTTTCTAATATGTTTGCTTATTTTGGTGGCAGGCGTAAAGCATTTTGGTTTAGTATTGTTTTCGTCGTAGCTTTCGTTTTAATGACTGGCGCTGAAGAGTCAGTAGTGCGTGCGGCTATTATGGGTATAGTTTTTCTGGTTGCCGAGCGATCAAGCCGCCTATACAGTTTCAGAAACGCTGTCACTCTAACGGCTTTCGTGATGCTTCTTCTAAATCCCAAGCTGCTTATTTTCAATGTCGGTTTCCAACTTTCTTTTATGGCGCTTATTGGTCTGATTTATTTGAAACCCGCCCTGGAGAAACTCTTAAACATCGCCAAAAAAGAAACTTTTCTTAATTGGCGAGAAAATTTATTGCAGACTTTTTCCGCGCAGATGGCTGTTTTGCCTGTTGTGATTGCTACTTTCGGTTACTTCTCGCCGTTATCTTTATTTTCCAATGTCCTTATACTTGAATTTATACCGCTGACTATGTTTTTAGGATTCGTGACAATGTTTTTAGGTGTTGTATCATATCATCTATCAGTTATAGCCGGGTCGATAACGGGAATTCTACTGGGATATGAAATATTCATCATTAACCTTTTCGGCGTTTATCTTTCTTAATATATTTATTTGGTATTGGGTTATTGCCGGCGCGCCGTCGGATGTTCTTGACGTTTACTTTTTGGATGTCGGACAAGGGGATAGCAGTTTAATTGTTCTGCCTTATGGACCGAAAGTGCTTATTGACGGCGGACCGGATAAAAGTGTTTTGGCTCAATTGGATAAAATTCTTACTCCCACCGATCGTTATATAGACTTGTTGATTTTGTCTCATCCGGAGATGGACCACTTTGCCGGTTTTATTCCGGTCTTGGATCGTTATCGAATAGGCGCTTTTGTTTACAATGGCCGCGATGGAGAAATAGAAGCGTGGAAGGATTTACTGAAAATATTAGAGGAAAAACGAATCCCGACAATTGTTCTGGGTGCCGGTGATAAAATAAATTATAGAGATAATGATATAGATATACTTTCCCCGGATGAAAATTTTGTGAGAGGCGAGCTAAATAATACGGCTTTAGTTGCAAAATTAGATTCAGAGGGCGCTAAATTATTATTTACCGGTGATATCGGCTTCAAGGTGGAAGAAAAACTTATCGATAAATATAACCTCGATATAGACGTGTTGAAGGTTGCGCACCACGGCTCTAAATACTCGAGCGGCATTAACTTTATAAGCGAAGCAACTCCTCTTTTCTCCGTTATTCAGGTTGGTAAAAACAGATACGGTCATCCTACTAAAGAAGCAATAGCGAGATTGGCGCAAACCGGCTCAAGTATTTACCGGAACGATGAAGATGGGCTCGTACATTTTAAAATCAAAGATGGCAGACTTAATATTTTTAAGGAGAAGTGATATACTCCAAATACATGTTAAAGAATATGAGGACTCTATCGGAAGAAATATTAGATAAGTTGAACGAGGAAATAGAACTTGCCGGTTGGGTGGACGTAAGGCGCGATCACGGCAAGATTATTTTTATTGATTTAAGAGACAGAAGCGGCATTGTCCAGCTAGTTTTTGTGCCAAAAGAAAATCCGGAGGTGTATAAACTGGCTGATACTTTGAGGCAAGAGTGGGTTATTAAAGTTAAGGGGAAAGTGAGCGAGCGGCCTAAAGGCATGATTAACGATAATTTGAAAACGGGTAAGTTGGAAATTCAGGTAACCGAATTGGAAATTATCACTAAAGCCAAAACCCCGCCTTTCGCTTTGGACACGGACGGCTACGAAGTAAGCGAAGAGTTAAGAATGCAGTATCGCTATCTTGATATGCGCCGCAGGCGCCTTACTAAAAACTTGAGAAATCGCCACAAGGTTATAAAGTTCATGCGTGATTTTCTGACAGAACGGGGATTTGTAGAAGTAGAAACTCCGAATTTGGGTAAATCTACTCCGGAAGGGGCAAGGGATTATTTAGTGCCTTCCAGGATTTATCCAGGCAATTTTTATGCTTTGCCGCAATCGCCGCAGCAGTACAAACAACTTCTTATGGTTGGGGGGCTGGAACGATACTTCCAGATAGCCAGGTGTTTCCGCGATGAGGACACCAGAGGTGATCGGCAGCCGGAATTCACGCAGCTTGACGTAGAGATGAGTTTTATAACGCAGGAAGACATTTTAAATTTGACTGAAGAGTTGTTTTCCAGTTTGGTGAAAGAATTATTTCCTCACAAAATAATCTCCAAATCTCCATGGCCGCGTCTATCGCATAGCGAAGCGCGAAAGAAGTTTGGAACAGACAAACCGGATTTAAGAGAAGACAAAGGTAATCCCAACGAGCTTGCCTTTAGCTGGACGATAGATTTTCCTCTTTTCAACAAGCAGATAAAAGAAGATTTTTTTCATGGCTCCGGGTCAGCCAAATTTGCTCCCTCGCACCACATGTTTACAGCGCCGCATCCGGACGATTTGCATTTTCTGGATGCCGACCCATTAAAAGCAAGAGGGCTCCAACATGATTTGGTTTTGAATGGATATGAAATAGGGGGTGGCAGTATTAGAATTCATCAGCCGGAGGTTCAGAGGAAAATTTTTGATTTAATCGGTTTTTCAGACGAACAAAAACAGCAGTTTAACCACATGTTGACAGCTTTTGAATACGGGGTTCCGCCACACGGCGGAATTGCCCCGGGAATTGACAGATTTATGATGATTCTAGAAAATGAACCCAACATTCGCGAGGTCATCGCTTTCCCAAAGACAGGAGACGGGAGGGACCTGCTTATGGGGGCTCCCTCGGAAGTTTCTAATGAACAATTAAAAGAGCTGCATATAGAAATCTCTAAGACGCAAAAAGATAATGGCTGATTTAAAAAAAGAAAGAACTTTGGTTGTCGTAAAACCGGATGGTGTTCAACGCAGCTTGATAGGGGAGATTTTGGGTCGTTATGAAAGAACCGGCTTGAAGCTGGTAGGTTTGAAAATGCTGGTTCCATCACCCGACTTCGTGGAAAAGCACTATTCGCTCGATCCCGAGTGGCGTGTAAAAACAGGCCTCAAAACCATCGAATCTTATAAGAAAAAGGGTAAGATGCCGCCATCGGAAGACCCCTTGCAGATTACAGAGATTATATTGAGAAACTTAAAGAAATATCTTGTCTCTGGTCCGGTTGTTGCTATGGTTTGGCAAGGCATACATGCTGTCGGAATTATAAGGAAGATTACCGGCGGCACCGAACCACTAACTTCTGATGTTGGCACTATAAGGGGTGACCTTACAATTGATTCCTACGAGATGGCTGATATAGATAGCAGAGCGGTAAGAAATTTACTTCATGCTTCCGGTTCGCCTGAAGAAGCCGAAAAAGAAATAGCTCTTTGGTTTAATCCGGAAGAGCTGCTCAACTACCGCCTCATAAACGAAAGTATTCTTTACGACGTTAACTTAGACGGCATCTTGGAATAACGCTGTTTCCGATTTATTTAGTGATTAAAGAATTTACCCAAACAGTTTCACGTGTTAAACTCTAACTGGATAACATTGTTTATCCTAGTAGTTCTTTTAAAGCAGCGTCCGCCAAACCACTAAAACTTAAGGAGAAGGAGGGTATTTAGACATTATGTTGAGAAAAGACAGAAATGTGCAGCAGCTCAAGCAGCTCAAGAATGTAAGGAAATCGGACAACGATGGATCAATCACTGAGTTATGTTCCAGGTTCGCATGTTATCTGGAAGAAAGGAATTCACTGGAGAAAAGAATCAAGTGCGGAGGAAATGGAAAGAGACGTTCACATCAGATTAAGCGGCTTGAGCAGCTGACTAAGGTGCTCATACCTCGTACGGAAGACGTTATCTACAACCATACTTAAGTGTTTAACTAAACATAAACAAAGGACGCTGCTTGCCCCGCATTTATTAAGGGGCATATTTATCAGGACTCTAGAACTGTTTCTAGAGTCCTTTTTACTTGTTTTATATATCTTTGTGATTTGTTATAATAATAACGTCCCGCCCCTTAATGTTTCCGGATCAAACATTAATTCATGGGAGGGCAACAGTA